>JAICSB010000300.1 GCA_025937115.1 Pseudonocardiaceae bacterium
CGGCCCCGGCGAGCGCTACACCATCGACTACGATTACTGCAAGGGCTGCGGTCTCTGCGTCGCCGAGTGCCCATGCGGTGCGATCGAGATGGTGCCAGAAAAGTCCTGACAATGGCGTTCCCCGGGGACCTCCGGCCCTTTTGACCTTCGATGTGAACCTATTTCAGAAAACCAACCGCGAACCAGTATCACCCAATACGATTCCGGCGGCACGCTCACGCGAAGCGATCACCAGGCCACGGTGCACCCGGTAGAAGACCCAAGTCGCGGTCAGTGGACCCATGCTCGACGCCAGGGACCTGGGAAAACCCAGTGACCAGGCCCGAGGACGCACTCGAGCGGCTGTCGAGCCGCTACCACTGGCAAGGTGGGCGTCCCCGGGTAGGCCCCTTTATCTAATCCGACATGTCCGTGGATAGGTGGCAGTGGCACCGTGGGGGCCACTCGCCGATGGGTGTGACCGCCGCCGTCACGTTAGGTGATGCTGTGGTCAGCGGCTCGATGACGGGCGAAAATCACGATCACCGGCAGCATGAACAGAAGCGGCCCGAGCACCGCCAGCGGGCGCTCCAGCCACCAGATCAGGTCAGGGTTACGGTCGTCGACGATCCGTCCTTGCAGGAAGAAGTAGTCCACCGCCCGCGCGAGCGCCATCGCGGTGGTATGGAACAGGAACAGCGGCAGAGCGAACCGGTTGATCAGTGCATTGGTCTGCCGCCAGCGTGACCGCTGCAGCCTCGTTTCCACCGCCGGCCGCGCGACTTCAGCGACGCCGATCTGGAAGACCAACAGTGCCACGATGACGAACGTGGGCGGCGCCATGTTCGACAATCGGTCCCCGGGGACACCGACCATCGAGCCGGGATACATCCCAGAGAACACCAATCCCATCAGTCCAAACAATCCCGCCCACAGCAACGCGAGGTCCAACCGCGGTCCAACCGCCTCGGTGCGGTTACGATTCGTTGATAGAAAAATCCTGCCTGGTGCGCCAATCCCCACACCACCGCCATATTGATCCAGCCGACCCATGGTAAACCGTACCGGAACCGCAGTACGTCGATGAACATCGCGATCCCGCCCAGCCAGATCAGCGCTATCACGTCGAAGCGTCGATGCAACCATAAACTCAACGGCAAGAGCGCCAGCAGCGCCACATACACCGCCAGAAACCACAGCGGGCTGATCACAAGTACCACCGCGCGACGGATCCAATGCAGGTTGAACAGCCATCCCAGCGCCACACCGAGCACCGCCCACGTGACGGTCAGCAGCGCAGCTGGCACCACAAGCTGGCGGGTATGCCGCCACACGTAATTTCCCAGATGCTCACCCCGCGCGCGGGCCCGTTGCCAGGACACCAGATGCACGTACCCCCCGACGTAGAAGAACACCGGCAGTACCTGCAATAGCCAGGTAAAGATCCACAGTCCGGAGAAAAATCCCAGTGGGTTGGTAGCGTGCGGACCGTCCGGAGACCACCGCAATATGGTGAATGCCCAGTGCCACAGCACCACCACGAGCAGGCTCACAGCGCGCAGCCAGTCCACATAAGGTTCGCGCGGGACGGGCTCGTTCGCCGTCACAGCCGGCTGCCCTCCCACTAGCGCATACTGCAATGAGCATGAATACAACCGTGGCCGTCCTGCGACAGCCTGACATCACCCAGCCGAGGCGGCGTATCCCGGCGATCGTCGGGGCCGTGCTGCTGCTCGCGCTAGCTACCACGCTGGCCAACCGGGTACTACCGGGCTGGGCATACCCAGTCTGCGGAACGGTCACCACAGTTTTCCTGATCATGCTCGCACGCTGGTCCGGACTTGGCCCGAACATGATCGGGTTGGACCGGCAGTATGTGCAGCGAGCAGCCATCGTCGGTTTGATCGGCCTGGGACTGGTGGCCCTGGCATTCGGCACCGCGTTGGCCGTGCCCGCATTGCGAGCTGCCTTCTACGACGGTCGGGTTGGCGCGCCCGGGCTTCGGGAGCTGCTGTGGCTGGCGCTGGTGCGCATCCCGCTGGGCACCATCGCCCTCGAAGAAGTCGCCTTCCGGGGTGTATTGCCCGCGCTGTTCGGAGGCGGTCAGCGCTGGCGGTGGACAGCGGTGCTGGGAGCTGCGACGTTATTCGGGTTGTGGCATGCGCTGCCCTCATTGGCATTGCGCCAAAACGCCATGGTGCAGGCGACCCTCGGTAGTCTGCCGCTGCCCGCGATATCCGTAGTGGCGATGCTCGCCGCGGCTGGTGCCGGCGTCGTGCTGCACTGGTGGAAACACACAGGTCGTGGCTTGCTCACTCCGGCGCTGGTTCACCTTGGGACGAATTCGGGCGGGCTGCTCATCTCATGGTGGCTGATGACCCACCACTGACGCGTCGGCGGCCCGTCAGGTGAGCAATTCCCCAGTTCCCCGATCGCCGTCCACCTATATGCGTTAGCCAGCCTGAATCCACACAGGCGGGTGACAGCTGACTTATCGGACCGTCGGTCCCGGTGCCCTGCCGTCTTTAGGCACTGGTCGTCTGCGGATGAGTGAATCAGGATTGCTCCGAGGTTCACGTGATGTGGCCGGAGGAGGTGCACGATGAGGTCCACAATTGCGCTCGGCCGGGTAGCCGGGATACCGGTGGGGATACATTGGTCGGCGCTGATCGGTGTCGTGCTGCTCGGGCAGCTGGTGGGGTTGACGGTGCTGCCGTCGATGGCGCCAGGCCAGGGTGCCGGTGCGTACTGGCTGGCCGGTGGGCTCGCCGCGTTAGGCTTGGGGGCGTCGCTGCTGACGCACGAGCTCGCGCACGCCGCCGTTGCCCGCCGGGCCGGGCTGGATGTACGGCGGATCACGCTGTGGCTGCTCGGCGGGGTGTCTGAGCTCGTCGGCCAGCCCACCGAGCCGCGTGCCGAGGTCCGCATCGCGTTGATCGGACCGGTGACCAGCCTGGGTCTGGGCGGACTGCTCGGCGCGGCAACGCTGGTCGCGCGCGAGCTGGCCGTACCCGCGGTGGCAATCGCCACGTTGTCGTGGTTGGCCACCATGAACATCGTGCTGGGGGTCTTTAACCTGCTGCCGGGAACGCCGTTGGACGGGGGACGGGTGCTGCACGGGCTGCTCTGGCGGCACACCGGTGACCGGGACCGCGCCACCCGAACAGCGACCACCTCTGGTCAGGTCCTTGGTGCGCTGCTCGCCGGCACGGGGATCTTGCTCGCGCTTCATGGGCGCCTAGATGGGCTGTGGCTATTGCTGTTGGGTTGGTTCATTGCCGGGTCAGCCAGTGCGGAGCGCGCGAGCGCTATCGTCGTGGAACGGCTGGCTGGAATGCGGGTGGCGGACGTCATGTCCGCTTCGCCCGTGGTCGCGTCCGGGTGGTGGACCGTGCAGGCGTTTATCGACCACCTGCTCGGCGAGGTCGGTCGGCGATACCGGCAGTTCCCAGTCACCGACATCAACGGGCAGCTAGCTGGCGTGGTGTCGATTGCCGACCTCACCCGCTGCCCGCCAGCGGACCGCCGTAATACCCCGGTACGGCAGTTGGCCCGCCCACTGCCCGGCGAACTCGTGCTGACCCCCGACACGCCGCTGGAGCAGGTGGTGCAGCATGCGCCCATCGTGGGCGGTGGTGCCCTCGCCGTCGTGACAGCGGATGGCCGCGTGGTTGGGGTCCTCACCGGCGCTGATATCGCCCGCGCTGTGGACATCGGCGCGCTCCAGGAAAGTCGGGCCCAGTCCCGAGTCGACATGCTGATCGCCGGCGACGCAGGAGACAAAGCCCCTCAATCAGCAGGGACGGCGTCTCCGCGACGAAGGAGTTGACGTGATGTGGTGGTTCATCAATTTCATGGACAGTTGGGTTTACGCCATCATGGTTATCGACATGGTGCTATTCTGGGGTCTGATCGTCCTCGGGCTGATCGGGTTGTTTTGCTATCTGGCCAGCGGTGACCGGTCAACATCCTTCCAGGACAAACCTGAGCACGGTTTTGGCCGAGCGGTTCGCTCGTGGCGAGATCGACCAGCAGGAGTTTCACCAGCCTCTCGACGCCCTGGGTGGCACACCCGGCCCCGCGTTAAGCATTGAAAGCACGCGCACGGCGGGCGGCTCAGCTGCGCGGCCTGCGTGGGTGAAGCGACTTTTCCGGCGGTGCACCCGAATGACCCGCGTCGCGTCGGCGATGAGCCGGCAAGATGGATCGTTCGGCGAAGAACAACCGTTTGGCCAGCTTGACCATGATTAGGTAGGCCACCCACCCCCACTGAGGTGATAAAGAACCGATCGGTAGCGGCCGGAATCCCGCACTGCGGAAAGCGGACAGGATCGCAACACACCTCCGACCGTCACGACCGCTAGGGCCGTTCCTAGTAAAAGCAGGCTGGGCCAGCTACGCAGAAACAGCACCCGGCGGGCGCGCATCGCGAAGATGATCAGCGTTTGGATGGCCAGAGATCGACGAACCAGCCGGAGTGCCCAGTGCCGAGCGACAGGAAAATGGGCTCTGGTGCGCTTCGCGTGAAAGGTGGTTGGTCAGTCAGCGCTGGCTCGGTCGGCCGGCGCCGGGATGGCCGCGCATTTTTGTGTTTGCGGTCGGTGCCGCACCCGCAGGGCGCGTTGCCTGGTGATGGCCAGGCAACAGGCCATCCGCACCGGTGCCCAGTGGCCCGGGGTCTTCCGCACCGGCGCCCGCGGGAAGGACGCGCTTCCTCAGCGCGGGCTCACCGGCCACGGTCGTGCAGGGTCGCGCGCGACGGGCTACCAGCCTGGGTGGCACTCATGGACGGCTCGGGTGCAACGTCA
>JAICSB010000353.1 GCA_025937115.1 Pseudonocardiaceae bacterium
CCGTCGCGATCGACCACCCCATCGGCGATCAACCGCATCGCTCTGGCCACCAGGTCAGCGCGTACGTTCCAGTGCGGAGATCCCGGGCTGGCGTCCGGCCGGCATCGCTTGCAGGCCCGGAACCCGGCCGCCTGCGCCGCGGCCGCGCTCGGATAGAAGCGCATGTTGACCGTCTTGGGCGGTACTACCGGGCAGCTCGGCCGGCAATAGATACCAGTGGTGACCACTGCAACGAAAAACCAGCCGTCGAACCGCGCGTCCTTGGACTGCACCGCCCGCACGCACCGCTCGGTGTCCTCATGCACGTCCCCAGCATCGCCGCTGGCCGTAGGCAGGGCTAGCGAGTTTGCGACACCATCCCAGGAGGAGACGATGATGTCGCAAACTCGCCGGGCTACTCATGCCCCCGCGGCATGTCGTGGCGGCGAACGGCGACAGCACGGCGTGCTCCAGTCCGTCGGTGATAGACAGGAAGCGATGCCACTTCGGGTGAACCTCGCGACTGTTCCCTCGCAACCTCTTGAGCCTGAGCAAGGTGCGGCTCAGGCCGGGCGATGCACCATATTCGTACGGTCGGTGATTCACTGCGACCGCAGGCCAAGCTACCCGCGGTCGCGCGACTGCTCGATGAACTGGGCCGTGACAGGTAAGTAATGGCATCAGCTCTCGAACGAGACGGTATGCGACGAGCCATCGCACTTTCCGCGTTCGGTCTCGGCACTACCAGCCCCAATCCACCGGTTGGCTGCGTAATCCTCGATACCGACGGGCATCTCGTGGGCGAGGGCTACCACGAACGCAAGGGCGAGCCGCACGCCGAAACCCAAGCACTCGCTGCCGCACATGACCGCGCCCGCGGTGGGAGCGCAATCGTCACACTAGAACCGTGCAACCACCTCGGCCGCACCCCACCTTGCCGCCAAGCCCTCATCGAAGCCGGTATCGCCCGGGTCGTCATCTCGGTCATCGATCCGACTTCGCGCGGCGAAGGAGGCGCTGCGGCATTACGAAACGCCGGTGTCGATGTTGAGGTCGGCGTCCTCGATGACGAGAGCCGCTTGGTGCTGGCTCCGTGGCTGGCCGCGCTTGACGGTAAACGTCCCTTCGTGACGCTCGGATACACTGTGGACGCAGGCGGAAGGATCGATGGGTTGGGGTCAGCGACCTTGACACCGGTACGCGAAGTTGCGGGGGACGTACATAACCTCCTACTCGTCCACGACGCCGTTTTGCGCCACGATGGCCAGCTCGAAGAAGGTGCGCCCGGAGGGCACGGTCCGGACGTGTTCGCTCTCCCTACCGATACCCCGCAGGATGCGGGCGAACTGCTCGCATCGCTGGTTGCCGGCGGGGTACGGTCGTTGCTCGTTGATGGCGGGTCCTCGCTGGCCGGCTCGTTCCTGGAAACCAGTTTGGTTGATCAGGCGGTCACCTACCTCGAGAGCGGTGGGCCGTCCAACGCCGGGCAGTCGGCCGCGGACACTCGACACTTTGCTGGCCTGCTTCGGGGTTTTTCCCTGCGAGAAGTGACACGGGTTGGCCGCACGGTTCGCGTGACCAGCATGCGTCGGCGGTAGCGGGAACTCGCGCCGCTCGCCCGCGCTGCGCGATCAAGGGCAGACACCCTGCGGGCACACGGCACCCATGTAACCTCCTCCGCACACGCCGCGGTGGTCTTTGGCGATCTCCTCGAAACCGCCGGTGACCATCAGTTCGGCCAATCTCGTGTAGCGCTGGAAGCGCAGCATCGGCGAATCAGCAACGATCGTTCCGGCTCGAGTGATGTAACGCAGTGTACCCACCGCGGAGTAATCGAGATCGAGCCGATGCACATACGGCTTCGCGAAGGGCACCGATGCAAACATATGACGAAACGCGAGGCTCGGCGGCAACAACGGCACGATGTCATCGGCGTATTCATAGCGGACGCTCGCGATGTGCCCGTCGTACGCGGCGGCGAAATCCTCGTTGCCGGGATGCGGCGCGGCATAGGTGAACGCCTTCGCAGCAACACCGCGCTCGATCAAGAAACGCATCGCCGCGAGGTCCGCGACCGCGCCGCCCTTGCTGTGGCCGGTGACGTAGAGCTGACTGGTCGGTCCGCTTTGCGTGAGGCGCCGTTGCACTTCGGGCAAGAGTTTGGCCCACAGGCTGTCCAGCGATCCCCAGAAACCCGCGTGCACCAGCCCCGGCAGGCCGGCGCCTCGCACCAGCTCGGCGTCCAGATCGTTGATCCAGTCGCGAATCTTCTGTTCCCAATCCGGACTGTCCAGCGGTAAGGTACCGCGAAAGGCGACCACGACGCCGTCGGCAATCGTGCCGACAAGGCATGCATTGATTGCCTCGTTGCCGCCGACGAAGCCGACCGGGTCATCGAGAAATTGTGCTGCGTCGAAATAAGGCTGTTGTGCGGTGATCGGGCCGTCGTTGGTGAGGGAATAAGCCGTCATGCTTGCGCAGAGCAGCCGGCACTCGAGGCTGGTCGACATGATGCATCCGCTCCGTCGTTGTGGCGCGTCGACGAGCCGGCGGCCCGCCGTGCGGAGGCTACAGTGGCGCGGGTCGGGTCCAGCGCACAGTGCAACGGAGGGAGGCGACTCGTGCAAGACAGCTCGCCCGCGGCCGCGCCGGAGCCGATTCCGACAATCAACACGACGGTGCCGCATTCGGCTCGGTTCTGGGACTACTTGCTGGGGGGCAAGGACAACTACCCGGTCGACCGCGAGGTCGGTGACCAAGTGCTGCGTATCGACCCCGATCTGCGCGATGCCGCTCGGGCCGACCGGGGGTTCCTGGTACGGGCTGTCAGGTACCTGGTAGGCGAGGCAGGGATTCGCCAGCTGCTCGACATCGGCACCGGGCTGCCCACCGCCAACAACACTCACCAGGTCGCCCAGGCGACGGCGCCGGAGTGCCGTATCGTCTACGTCGACAATGACCCGCTGGTGCTGGTTCATGCGCGCGCGCTGCTCACCAGCACGCCAGAGGGCACCACCGAGTACCTCAACGCCGATGTGCGCGACCCGGACGCAATCCTGCAAGCAGCTTCCCGGACATTGGACTTCACCCGGCCGGTCGCGCTCATGCTGCTCGGAATCATCAACTACATTCCGGATACAGTCCAAGCACATGCTGTGGTCGACCGGCTGCTGGATGCGTTGCCTTCGGGCAGTTATCTGGCGCTGTCGCATCCCACCGCAGAAGTACACGGTGCAGCGGTGCAAGCGTCTATGCGGCGCTGGAACGAAAGCGGCGCAGCCCCGATTAGAACTCGCAGTCGCGAGGAGCTCCTCCGCTTCTTCGACGGGCTGGAGCTGCTCGAACCCGGTGTTGTCTCGTGTTCATTGTGGCGCCCCGCGCCTAGCGACTTAGGTACCCAGGCCGCAGTGCACCAGTACGGCGCGGTGGCCCGAAAGCCTTGATCGACAGTCAGGCTCAGGACTCTTTGAGCGTGCTAGTCAGGAACCTGACGGTCTCGGTGGGAGATTTCGCCTGGACACACAACCGGTCCATGACCACCAGGTAGTGCTGCACATCCTCGCTCTTATCCAGGTACAGGGCGCTGGTCAACTGTTCAAGGTATACGAGATCCGGCAGATCGGGCTCGGAGAACCGCAGCATCGTGAACGGTCCACCTACTGCGGCGTGTGCACCGGAATAAAATGGCATCACCTGCAGGGTGATATTGGGAAGCTCGGCCATCTCGATCAGGTGCCGGATCTGCTCCTGCATCGCCGAACGCCCATCCAGTCGCCATAGAGCCGCCTCGTCGACCACTGCCCACAGGTTGGGCGCTCCGGGCTGGGTGAGCACTTTCTGACGTTTCATCCGCAGTGCGACCCGACGCTCGATATCGTCGACGGATGCATTGGGGAAGCCCATCTGGATCACTGCGCGAGCGCCCTCCGCGGTCTGCAGCAGGCCGGGTATGAGCTGGGGCTCATAGGTGCGAATGACAGCGGCAGCTTGCTCCAACCCGAGGTACATCTCGAACCAGCCCGGCAGGATATCGCCGTAATGGTGCCACCAGCCGGGCATGTTGGCCCGCCGGGCCAGCGCCAGGAACGCACCTCGCTCATTTTCGTCGATAATGCCGTAAAGGGTGAGCAAATCCGCCACGTCACGCTCCTTGAAGCTGACCCGTCCGAGCTCCATGCGGCTGATCTTGGCATGGGATGCCCGAATCACGTGGCCAGCCGCTCCGGTGGTAATTCCGCTTGCTTCGCGGAGCTGACGTAGCTGGTTGCCCAACACGATACGCAGCGCGGTCGGCCCCTGCGAGCGTGCC
>JAICSB010000386.1 GCA_025937115.1 Pseudonocardiaceae bacterium
CGGCGATGGGCCGAGCCCGGAGCAGGTCTACGTTGCGACCCACCTCGATCCGGATCTGCAGCAGGCATTGGACGACCTCGCACCAGAATTCCGCGCGGCTGTCGTACTCTGTGATGTAGAGGGTCTGTCTTACGAGGAGATCGGCGCCACGCTCGGGGTGAAGCTCGGGACGGTTCGTAGCCGGATCCACCGCGGCAGGCAGGCGCTCAAGGCGGCGCTCGAAAAGCGACGCGCCGACGCTGAGTAAGGAGGCTGGATGACGGACCTGCGGGGCCGCAGCTTCTCGGACTTGGTAGCGAGCCTCAACGCCGGACAGCACCTGGCAGTCGACGCCGTGGTGGCGTTCGTCGACGGAGAGTTAGGGCCGGTTGCTCGTGACCGTGCCACCGCTCACCTCGCCATGTGCCAGTCCTGTGCCGCGGAGGTCGCCGCGCAACACCAGGCCCGCAGTGTGGTCCGTTCGGCGCAGTGTCCACCGGCCCCGGCCGACTTGCTCGCTGCGCTGCGCGAGATTCCGCAGACCGCAGACCTGCCCACCGCGCCGGCCGGGCTGGCGGTGACGGCCGAGGGCACTATCGTCGAGCTCGCTGACCCGAGCCTGGCCCCCGGCCCGCTAGGTGCGAGCCCGCGTTGGGGGGCCGGACCGTCGGTACTCGGTCGTTGGATCGGGCGATAACAGCGCTACGTACATTTCACCAGGGCGCGGGAAGACTGGCTGATCGCCAGTGCCCGCCTGACCCAGGAGACCATGGCCACGTCGCAGGATCACGACGCCTACCGGCCCTTCACCACAGAAGGGCATCCGGGGCCGCCTCCGTTCGTCCCGAGACCGGTGCCGCAGCCCGCGGTTGAGCCAGCCGCGGCGGAGCTGTTCGGCCGACCCTCTGGAGTGATCGGGGCGTTTGCCGATCAGCCCGCGGGACCCATCCGTCAATGGGCTGCCGCGCCGCCGACCCCGGAGGCGTTGGCAGCCGCGTTCGGTAGGCCGTCGCGGTCCGATGAGCAGTTGCAACGGCCTCCAGGACGCAACGGAGCGCGACCCTCGCCAGGATTGGCAGGGGAAGACGACTTCTGGCCGCAAGGAGCCGCGCGTGACCCGTGGCGTGATCCCTGGGCTGCTGCGGTGCTCGGCGACCCCGCGATGGGGCAGCGCGATGTCAACGCCGACGGGCCGCCGCGGCCAGGAGCCCGGCTGGGCGTGGCGGAAGTGCTGTTCGGTCGTCGGGTAACCAACCGAGCGCTCGCCGCGCTGGCGGCGGTGGCGTTGCTGATCGGTGGAGTCGGCGGACTCGTGGGCTGGCTCACCGCTGAGGGCGGCACCCTGCTCAACGATCCAGGTATCACACTGGCGCAGGTGCAGCCGGCGATCGACCGACCAGCCGGCTCGGTGGCGGCGGTGGCCGGTCGGGTACTGCCCGCGGTGGTGTCCCTGGAGTTCCGGGTCGGGGATCAGGGCGGTTTCGGCTCGGGTGTGGTGATCGACGGCCACGGATACCTGCTGACGAACAATCACGTGGTGGCCCCCGCCGCGGATATCCCGCACGCTACTCTGGAAGCGGTGTTCAGTGACGGCACCCGGCTGCCGGCGCGGATCGTGGGCCGGGATCCCAAGACCGACCTCGCTGTGGTCAAGGTCGAGGTCGCCAACGCGACGGTAGCCCAGCTCGGCCGCTCATCGACGCTGAAGCCGGGCGACCCGGTTATCGCCATCGGTTCTCCACTCGGCCTCGCCGGCACGGTGACCAGCGGCATCGTCAGCGCGGTAAACCGGCCAGTGCGGCTGGAGGCGGAGGGAAGTAATGGCAACGCGGTGATCGACGCGATCCAGACCGACGCGGCGATCAACCCGGGCAACTCCGGTGGGGCGTTGGTGGATGGTGCGGGCGCGGTAGTGGGCATCAACACCGCGATCCGCACTCTGGGCGCCGTCGAAGGCGGGGGATCGATCGGGCTCGGCTTCGCTATCCCGATCGATACGGCAAGAACGATCGCCCAAGAGCTGATTCGCACCGGGCATTACCAGCACGCAGATCTGGGCGTCAACGCCGCGTCGGTGACCGACGGCAAGTCCGACGGTGCCCGAGTGCAGAACGTTCAGCAGGGCAGCGCCGCCGCCGAGGCCGGCATCCTGGAAAACGATGTCATCACCAAGGTCGGCAACCGGATCGTCGGTACCGCCGACGCGCTGACGGTCGCTGTTCGGGAGCGGGGCATCGGCGAACGGGTGCCGATCTCGCTGGTTCGCGACGGGCGACCGCTAGTGGTCACCGTCACGCTGAAATCTGACTGATCGAGCGGGGCGTAGCCTTCCCGACTTGTGAGGCTGCGGGACCTTGTTTATGTCGTCTACGAGCGCCGGCTGGCCCGCCGGCTGCGCGGCGCTGACCGCCCCCGCCATGTCGCGGTGATCATGGATGGTAATCGACGCTGGGCCAAGGAGGCAGGGTTCGCCGACGTCAGTGACGGTCACCGGGTCGGGGCCGCCAAGCTGGTCGAGCTGCTCGACTGGTGCCAGGACAGCGGCGTCGAGATCGCGACGTTCTGGTTGCTGTCTCCGGATAACCTGCGCAACCGGCCGCCGGATCAGGTGGAGCTCTTACTAGAGATCATCGCCGATGTCGTCGACAAGCTGTGCGCGCCGGACACGCCGTGGCGAGTGCGGGTCGTCGGTGCGTTGGATCTGTTGCCGCCGGAGATGGCGCAGCGGTTGACCAGCGCGGCGGCTCGGACCCGGGATCGACACGGGTTGGCGGTCAATGTCGCGGTGGGCTACGGCGGTCGCCAGGAGATCGCGGACGCGTTGCGCAAGCTGCTGCTCAAGCACGCGGAGGCCGGGACCACCATGGAGGAACTCGCCGAGGTGCTCGATGTCGAGCAGATCGCCGAGCACCTGTACACCTCCGGCCAGCCCGACCCTGACCTGGTCATCCGCACGTCGGGGGAGCAGCGGCTGTCCGGTTTCCTGCTCTGGCAGTCAGCGCATTCGGAGTTCTGGTTCTGCGACGCCTACTGGCCGGCCTTCCGCAAGGTGGACTTCCTGCGTGCGCTGCGCGACTATGCCGCCCGGCACCGCCGGTTTGGCTCGTGAGTGCGAAACAGTGTCATAACACTGTTTCGCACTCACGAGCTCATACTCATGCAATGAGTATGAGCCTGAGCTCCGCCGCCGAACTGGTCCGCGAGTACCTATTGCTGGGCCTGCGGTTCGACCGCCTCGTCGAGGGTTTCGTCGATGCCTACACCGGCGACCCGGCGCTGCGGCGCCAGGTGGACAACGAACCCAGGCCGGATCCGGCGGTGCTGGGGCGCCGGGCGGCCCAACTGCGGGCGGAGCTTCCCAACACCGGACTGGCGCAGGCGCGGGCTCGGTTTCTGGCCGCCCATCTGACCGCCTTGGAATGCAGCGGCCGGGTGCTGGCCGGGCAGCAGGTCGGTTTCGTGGCGGAGGTGGCGGCATACTTCGACGTCGTCATCACACCGGGCGACCCCGACGTCTACCGCCAAGCCCATGCCGACATCGGCCAGCTGCTGCCCGGTGCCGATCCGCTGGTCGATCGGTTGGCCGCCCACCGAGCCCGCGATGAGATTGCGCCGCAGTGCCTGGAACCTGCGGTCGAAGCGCTGTCCAGCGCGCTGCGGGATCGGGTCCGGGCAACGGTCGGGCTGCCGCCGCAGGAGACCGTGCGCTACGAGGTGGTCACTGACAAGCCGTGGAGCGGGTTCAACTATTACCTCGGTGACTTCTGCTCACGGGTAGCGATCAACGCCGATCTCGGACATCGGATGGCGAACCTGCCGCACCTGGTCGCGCACGAATCCTATCCGGGCCATCACACCGAGCACTGCCGTAAGGAGGCCGGCCTGGTGCGCACGGATCGCCACGACGAGCAGACGATCTTCCTGGTGAACACCCCGCAGTGCCTGATGGCTGAGGGGCTGGCTGACCTCGGGCTGGCTGCCGCGGTCGGCCCCGGGTGGGGACCA
>JAICSB010000767.1 GCA_025937115.1 Pseudonocardiaceae bacterium
ACAGCAGAGCTGTTCGTGGGGAGCGGGAGAACTCTGCTGTGGAGTTCGGGAACGTCAGTGCGGTGCGGATCAGATGATGGTGTCCAGGGCTCCGTTCTTGGCTTGGGCGAGCAGGTCGCCGAACTGCCCGGCGCTCATCCGCACGTGGGACCCGAAGTCATCGGTGAGGACGATGCGCTGCTCGGGCGGCGCGGATTCATCGACGAACAGCTGCGGGCACTGGGGATCGCCACAACCGCACTTGTCCGGGCAGAACGTGGCAAGCGGCTGGGCAGTGGTGATATCGAACATGGTGAACCTCCGGTGTCGTTGCCTGACCACCCGAAAGTACTTGCCCGGCTACTATTCGCGAGACCCCCTCATCGGGTGGCAACCGAACGTAACCGCTGATCACAGGCTGGGGGAGGCCAATGGCTGAGCTGGTCGAGCTGCTGAACAATCCGACCGCAAGGCACTCGCTCGCACACCGCGACATCACAGCGGTATTCCGCATTCTGCGCGACGCTGGCGTGAGCCAGATCCGGTTGGCGCATGCCACCGGGCAGCAGCAGTCAGAGATCTCCGAGATCATCTCCGGTCGCCAGGTGCAGTCGGTCGCCCTGTTGGAGCGGATCGCGGACGGGCTGGGAGTGCCGAGGGGTTGGCTTGGGCTCGCATACGCCCCCAGCCTCGCGTCCGAGCCGGTGACGCCGGACGACGGGGCGACTGAGGACGCGCGTAAGGCGAATTTGCTCCGTCACGCCGCTACCGTCCTGTGCGGCGCGCCAGTTTTCGGCTGCGCGGATCCGATCCGCGTGACGAACCACCCGACGCCGGTGCCGCGCCGTATCGACCTTACCGACGTCGAGCAGGTGGCGACCACTACCAAACGGCTGGGTCAGCTCACCGGTGACTTCGGTGGCATCCCGATGACCGCCGCGCTCACCGCGCACACCCGGGCCAGCGAGGCGCTGCTCGGCGCCACCATGCGCGAAACGGTTTCGCAGCGCTTGCTGGTCGCGCTGGCCGATGCGCATAGTGCTGCCGGTGCCGCCGCTGCGAGCGCCGGGCTGCGCGACCTCGCCCGACAGCACTACATCCGGAGCATGGACTGCGCCGGAGCCGGGGGCAGCCCATTGCGGGCCGTGGCCAGCCTGGACAAGTTGGGGTGCAGGGAGCTGGACGTCGAGCCGAATGAGGCGTTGAAGCTGTTCCAGCTCGGCGCGGCAACGGCGCCGAGCCCGCTGCCTCGCGCGCTGGTCGAGTACCACTGCGCCCTGGCGCTCGGCATGCTCGGTGCAGTGGGGGAGGCGCTCGCTGCGCTGCGCCGGGCACGCGACACCTATCAGACTGCGAGCGACGAGCCGCGGCCCTGGCCGCACTTCGCGGTTGCGCTGCCGCATATAGAAGGTTGCACCTACCTTGCGCTGGGCCGTTTTGATCGCGCCGCGGTGGCGCTGTCCACCGCGACGAACGGGACCAGCCACGCGGTCGGGTGCGCGATGTACAACTTCGCCCATCTCGCGACCGCGCAGCTACGGTGTGGCGAACTGCGATCCGGACTGCTCACCGCAGGGCGCGCGATCCGCCTGGCGAAGGGCTTCCGCTCGGTATCGGTGCGGCACGGCCTCGCGCCGCTGCAGGAAGCAGCTGC
>JAICSB010000783.1 GCA_025937115.1 Pseudonocardiaceae bacterium
GCCGGCTCGGGGGCGTTGACCTGCTCGCTGCTGCGGGCGGTCGGGGAGCGCGGCAGCGTGATCTCCTACGAAACGCGCCCCGATCACGCCGAGTATGCCGCGCGCAACGTCGAACGGTTCTTCGGAACGGTGGTGCCGAACTGGCAACTCAGGGTGGCCGACGTAGCTACCCACCCCGCCGATCAGCCAGTGGACCGGGTCGTGCTGGACATGCTGCACCCGTGCGAACCGCTGCCCGCGGTGTCCGCGGCGCTGATTCCCGGTGGCGTGCTCACCATCTATGTGGCCACCACCACGCAGCTGTCCCGCAGCGCCGAGGCACTACGGGAAGCCGGCTGCTACACCGAGCCGCAATCCTGGGAGACGCTGCTGCGGCCCTGGCACGTAGTCGGGCTCGCGGTCCGCCCGGAACACCGGATGGTCGCGCACACAGCGTTCCTGCTCACCACTCGCCGGTTGGCGCAGGGCGCGGTGGCGCCCACCCCGCAGCGCCGGCCTAGCAGGTCCAACCGGCGTCTGTAGCGTGTCAGCGCCCGGAGTTGGTCGGCCGTTAACTCACGGTTCGACCGCGCCGTCCCGTACCGTTAGTGGTCTCCAGAACCATCCGGGAGGAGGTGCCTCGTGCCGCACGACTATTCCGGCGACCGAGCCGCTGATGGTCGAGAACGCATCGACCCAGCGTTGGCCGCCCAGATAAGGGTTCTCGAGGATGAGGTGACGCTGCTGCGTCGTCGGCTGACCGAGTCACCCCGGCATTTCCGGTTGCTCGAGGAGCGCCTCGCCGAAGCTTCCGCGTCGGTGAGCCAGCTCACGGAGCGCAACGCCAAACTGGTGGAGACGCTCCGGGAGGCTCGCGGTCAGCTCCTGGCGCTGCGTGAAGAGGTCGATCGGCTGGCTCAGCCACCTAGTGGCTATGGCGTATTCCTGGCCTGCTTCGACGACGGCACGGTGGACGTGTTCACCTCTGGCCGCCGGATGCGGGTGGCGGTGTCGCCCGCGGTCGAGATACCGCAGCTGCGCCGCGGGCAGAGCGTGCGGCTCAATGAGGCGCTGACCGTGGTGGAGGTGGGCACCTTCGAGTCGACGGGTGAAGTCTGCGCGCTGCGCGAAGTGCTCGACTGCGGTTTGCGGGCGCTGGTCGTTGGCCACGCCGACGAAGAACGAGTGGTGTGGTTGGCCGATCCGCTACTGATGGGCCCGGACAACCCCGACGCGGTGCCGCTGAAGCCCGGGGATTCGCTGCTGGTGGACACCAAGGCCGCCTACGCCTACGAGCGGGTGCCCAAGGCGGAAGTCGAGGACCTCGTGCTGGAGGAGGTTCCGGACGTCGGATACGAGGACATCGGCGGCCTGGCCAGCCAGATCGAGCAGATCAGCGACGCCGTCGAGCTACCGTTCCTGCATGCCGAACTGTTCCGCGAATTCGAGCTGCGCCCGCCCATGTGTGTGCTGCTCTACGGCCATCCCGGCTGCGGCAAAACTCTGATCGCCAAGTCGGTGGCCAACTCGTTGGCCAAGAAGGTGGCCCA
>JAICSB010000198.1 GCA_025937115.1 Pseudonocardiaceae bacterium
GCCATGACCTCGGGCTCTCGGCTAGCCGGATATCCGACCGGCGGATGCGCGCGAGCGACTCCGCGACGGGGGGCCGGTCGTCGTCAGACCCCGCCGCGGCAGCGAAGCAGGAGAGCGCGTGCCACCCGATCACGGTAGCCGGGACGCCCCGACGGCACGCAACCGCCTCCCGGATGCTGGGAAGCAGTCATGGCAGATTCTCAGGAACTTGCGCGGTGAGCACTCGTGCACCCAACGTGTTGCCCGTGGCAGACTTCTGCCATGAGCTCAAGCCGCACAGCGGTCCGGGGGACGCGCACCAAGATCGCCTCCGTCCTGGCGACTCTGATCCGGGTCGTGGGGGGCGTCATCGTCCTCATCCTGGTGGCGCACGTGGTGCTCTCGTTGGGCAACGCCAACCCGGCCAACGGCATCACCATGTTCCTGACGTACTGGGCAGACCGGCTCCAGCTGGGCTTCCGCGGTCTGTTCAACCCGGTCGACCCCAGAACGCGCCTTGTGGTCGACTACGGCATCCCCGCGGTCTTCTGGCTAGTCGTGACCTGGGTACTGGTCCGTCTGGTGCGGCGCCTCGGCTGATCCCCGGGGACCCCGCGGGTCGCCCGCGATTGCCGGCGTATCGGGCCTGCCACCGCCGGTACCGATTTACCGCCAGCACCGGCGGCGGCGCACCGGTGAGCGACTATTCCGGGTGAATGACTGACTTTCCACTCATTAGAGTGGCGCCCTGACTCACTGTAGTAGCACGCCTGAACCCGTGCCCGACTTCGGTGTATTGCCGGGAAGCTGACCTCCCACAAAGTTACGGTCAGTTACCGCTGTGAAAGGTCCCGCAGTGGCTGAGCGGCTTGGGATGCTGGCCCTACCCCTGCCGCTACCTTGCGTGCCAGCGCCTTTACCCTCTGCCATCGGCCCAGCTCAGTATGGGTATGGTGATCACCACTGGCGTCCCGAAAACTGGCGAGAAATACCCGCGGAGGGCTCTGCGGACGTTCTCGCCAGCCTCGCGGCGGTTCCCCGGCGGGTGAGGCCACTACACTCCGTCCACCACGGTCACCCACTTGCTTTCTTGGTCGACTTCGTCCAAGCTGCCGCGTACCTGACGGGAGCAGCTGCCCCGGGGAGGCGTGTTGATGAAAGGAGGCCGTCCAGCGGCGACGGCCGTTGCGGCGACACTCATTTTGTCCCGCTACGACTCCCCGCCCAGCACGCTTCCCTAGCATGAAAAATTCTGCACTAAGGAAGCGGTGGTGGAGTTGGCTAGAACGGATGCTCGATCCAGGGGATCTGGAGGAGCTGGACTGTTCAACGTAGTCAGTGTGGTGATCCTTGTCGTCGGTGTCTTGGTCATCGGTATAGCGGCCGCGCTGCTCGCCCGAACCCTGGCGGCGGCACAGAGCATTGACAAGAAGGCCCAGACGATCGCCGGAAACGCCGGCAACATCGATGTAGCGACCAACTCGGTCATCCAGTTGAACCGGACCAACGAGGTTGCCGCCTCGATCCTGCAGAGCGCGAAGCCGCTGCAGGGCCTGCTCAACACGACAGACGCCACCGCTCGGGACATCGACGGCTTGGCGAAGTCGATCAACACTACGGCGGGAACGATCAACGGCACGGCCGGGACGATCAACGGCGTGGCGACCACGATCAACGGCACCGCGCAGGGCATCAACGGCAACGTCGGGACCATCAACGGGACCGCATTCACGATCAACAGCACCGCGAAGGGTATCGACAACCGTGCCTCGGCCATCCTTGATGTCGCCAACCGCATCGACGTCGATGCGGCGAACATCAATGACGCGCTGTCCCGTACGGTCGTGATCGCTCACAACATCAGGACTGACTCCGGCAACATCCTCAACCAGGCGATCAGAGCTGAACTGACGTCGCGGTGCATCGATGCCAAGGTCCGTCTCAACCTGATCAACCCGCCGCAGCCGGGCTGCTAAAGGAGGATGGAAGATGACAACAACGCAATTCGATAGAACCTCGTCAACTGCACCTCCCGCCGCCTCGAGTTCGTTCGCTCGATTTCTGTGGATCTTCACCACGCTGGGCCTCATCGTCGTCATCGTCGTCATCGGCTTCCTGATCGGCATCGTCCGAGCGCTGGAGTCGATCGACAACGGCCTGTTCACGGCGTCGAGTTCGGTGACGGGCGCGACAGGTAACGTCCAACCCCTGCCCAACTACATCCAGACGATCAACGCCGCGCTGACCGACATCGACACCTCGTTGAAGCCGATTCGCGGTCAGGTGGCCGACGCCACCGCGTCCCTGGTCTCGATCAGGGGCACGGCGCAGAACATCGACGCATCCCTGAAGGACACCTCCGGGTCGCTGGTCAACACTGCGGGATCGCTGGTCAACACTTCGGGAACGCTGGTCGGCGCCGGTCAGTCGGCGGCGGCCATCTCAACCTCCTTGGTTGACACCTCCAACGTGCTGCTCAACGTCCTCGGTCTCGCGCAGTCGATCGACGGCACGCTGGAGTCGATTCAGAACGCGGACAGCCGAGGCACCGCACTGGTGACCCCGCAGGTCAACTCGATCAACTTCGCCCTCATCGGTGCTGAGAACGACCTCAGCACCATCAACCTGCAGCTCGCGGAGACCAACCGGCACCTGACCAACATCTGCACCTCACCGACCCTGTCCTTGCTTCCTCCGCTGCGGTGCGACCCGGCCCGACCGTAGGAGGTGACTAATGGCACGACAACGCTTAACGTCGCAAGCCCTGCCAGGGATCATGCTTGTCATTGTGATCCTCTGGGCGCTGACTGCGGTGATCTTCCTGACCGGTATCTTGGCGGCGGCTAACCGGATTGAGAGCCGGGTCGGCCAGATCAACACTTCGCTGACGCCGATCAACAGCAAGCTCAACACGGTGCCGATCCTCACCAAGGTTTCAGATACCGCAAACCAGATCCGGGATGCGGCTTCGAACCTCAGCCCGACGATCGGTCGCATCGCCGATTCGGCCAGCAGCATCGACGCCAGCCTCAAGCAGGTGGGCGACACTGTTGGTCCGATCAACAAATCGGCGAAGCAGATCAACGTATCAGTGCTTTCGATCAACCAGGCGGTGGGAACGATCGGTCCGGGATTGGCCAATGTTCTTGGCCTCACGGGAACGATCAATGCTTCCGTGCACTCGATCGACGGTGAGCTTTCCGGAACCCTGAACAATGTTTACGACATCAGGGGTCGGGTTGCTCTGGTCACCGGCCAGGCGGATGACATCCTCAGGACCGCCAGGCAGATCCATGGCGACACGACATCCATCGGCGGTATTGTGGGCGTTTCGGGTATCCCGCGCACGGTTAACGGTAATGCGCACGCGATTGAGACCACCCCGATCCTCCTGAGGTCGGCCAACGCAGGCGTGTTGCGGGAGATGGCAGCGGCATCTGCCCGGCAGGATCCCGCGGCGGGTCAGGCGATACTCCCGAACCTGGATCTGCTGCCGCAGATCTCGGCACTCGGGTTGCCGGAGTTGCCGGCGTTGGCTACCGGTCCGGTGCCGTCAATGCTGACCAGCCTGCTGAATCAGTTGCCGGTACTCGGTGACACCGGTGACCTCCTCAGCCAGGTGGTCGCACCGAAGTAGCTCCACGCAGTTCGCACAACGGTCCCATCAGAGGGGCGTCGGCCACACCAGGTCGGCGCCCCTTTGCTGTGCCGTCGCGACAGACGTCCGCGGGACCCCACTGACTGTGATCAATCGCCTACACTAAGTTATTGTTGCAATCGCCACCCGGATGGCTTACTTTCGAGGTTGCGTGACCACGGAGAGTGAGGGGGGACCAGCTCGGATCACCCTGGGGATTGCTGCCGAGCGCGGCGCTCGACCGCGCGCTCATAGGGGCTGCAGGCGATTCCGAGGCCGATCCGGGTTTTTTGGCTTTGCATGGCTCCTCCATCGGCCAGAAAAGGAGCGATATGAGGGTTTCAGACGTCTTCACACTAGCTGCCGACAGCGGAAGTGGCAGCGACAGCTACTCGAACTTTGGCTGCAGTGCTGGGGACTGTTACGCGGGGGATCACGGCGTCAACAGCTATCCTTACTACAGCGTCTACAATCCCTCCGTCAGGCCCAACAACGGGTACTACAACGGCGGCTTGCGCAACGAAAGTGCATCCCGCGGCGACGGATTCGACCGGATTCAGGGGTAGCCCGCACCATGCGGCTCGCCCGGCGGTGGCCCGCGCTCCGGTCAGTTCGCGGCCGGGGATAAGGCCACCGCCTGGTCAGAGTTTCATCGCCTCCGCGTGCGCGGCAATCTGGATGTCAGTGCCCGCGGGGGCGAGCTCACGGAACAACCCGTAGTACTTCTCCGGGGTGGCCAAGATGGCCTGGTGAATCGGCACGGCGAGCGCCGGCGCGATGGCGCGAAGGTAATCCACCGCCTCGGAAACTTTAAGCCACGGCGCCGCGGTCGGCAGCAGCAGCAGGTCGATTTCCCGATCGGGCACGGTGAAGGAATCCCCGGGGTGCAGGACGGTGCCGCCGTCACCCGCTATCAGGTAGCCGTTATTCGGCACCACCGGGATATCCGGATGGATCACGCCGTGATCGCCGCCGATCACCTCCACCGTCGTCCCGGCCAGTTCCAGTTGTTGCCCAGGGCCGGCCACTTGATGCGCGATGCCCGCCCCGGCCAACTGCGGCGCTGAGCCGGAGTCGACCAGCAGTTGCGCCGCTGGATTGGCGGCCAGCAACCCGGGCATCCGGGTAAGGTCGAGGTGATCAGGGTGCTGGTGAGTCACCAGGATCGCGTCGAGTCCGGTGAGCTCGTCGAAGCCGGCGGAGTAGATCCCCGGATCCAGCAGCAATCGAGCCGTCCCGATCTCCACCAGCACGCAGGACTGCCCGAAATGCACGATCTGCACGGATGTAACCTCCTGCGTTGGGCGCCCATCCCGGTGGGCCGCCGACGTTCTCACCGACAAGCGTGCCACGAAGCGGTCGAACCCAGGTAGCCTCGGCGCCGTGCCACGAGTGGTCGTCGACGTTGTACCCAAGCCTGAGATCCTCGATCCGCAGGGTCAGGCGATCGTGCGCGCGTTGCCCCGGATGGGCTTGCGCGGGGTGCGCGACGTGCGGCAGGGCAAACATTTCGAGCTGGACGTCGATGACGACGTCGACGCTGAGACGTTGCATCGCATCGCCGGTGAGCTACTGGCCAATCCAGTGATCGAGAACTGGACGGTGCGCCGGCTGTGAGTCCCGCTCCGACGAGCGAAGCCTGCCGGATCGGCGTCATCACCTTCCCCGGCACGCTCGATGACGTCGACGCCGCCCGCGCGGTGCGCCACGCCGGAGCGCAGCCGGTGTCGCTGTGGCACGCTGACGACGACCTTCACGGCGTGGACGCCGTGGTGGTGCCCGGTGGCTTCTCCTACGGGGACTACCTTCGCGCCGGTGCGATAGCCGCACACCAACCGGTGCTGCGAGCGGTAGTCGACGCTGCTCGTCGCGGCACACCGGTGCTGGGTATCTGCAACGGGTTCCAAATCCTGTGCGAGGCGGGATTGTTGCCCGGCGCCCTGGTGCGCAATGCCGGGCTGCATTTCGTCTGCCGCGATCAGCGGCTGAGGGTGGAGACCAACGCCACCGCATGGACGGGTCGGTATCCCGCTGGCGCTGAAATCGTGGTGCCGCTGAAGTCCATCGAGGGCCGGTATGTGGCCGATGCGTCGACGTTGGCCGCCCTGGCGGGCGAGGGTCGGGTGGTCCTGCGTTACCTGGGGACGAGCCCCAACGGCGCGGTGCGCGACATCGCCGGGATCGCCTCGGCCGATGGCCGGGTGGTCGGCTTGATGCCGCACCCAGAGCACGCGATCGACTCACTCACCGGCCCGTCGACCGACGGGTTGGATTTTTTCCGCTCTGCCATCGACGCGGTACTCGGTTCGATACCCGTCTAATCCTCTAGGGCGGGAAGGTCACCAGGTCCCAACATCGTGGGCTTCCGTCGCGGGCTGCGGCCACATCGCCCCCTGCTTCCCGAACTCCACAGCAGAGTCGCCCGGGGTTCCCAGAACAGCTCTGCTGTGGAGTTCGGGAAGCGCAGAGCGTTGGGAAGCGCAGAACAGAGCGTTGGGGCCCCATTGGCTGATCCGGCCTGCTCCGGCTAGGACCCTTGCTCGGGAACGGTTGGACCACCACCGCGCCCGGCCCACGACGGTAGTAGCTCGACAACCGCAATGTTGAGGTCGAAGGGCTCGGTGA
>JAICSB010000607.1 GCA_025937115.1 Pseudonocardiaceae bacterium
GGCACTACCCCAGCCTGCCTGGGCACCACTGAGACGAATCGCACGACTCCACTGGGTCGAAGGAATTAACGCCACCGTGCCATTACGTCCCCGCAATCGAGAGCTGGCAGTACTCAACGTCGGGGGCCTGCACTCGCCCGCCAACCCAGAGGGTAATCCGAATTACCTGCGCCTCGTGCTTGAACCTGCCCTCCGGGCATGTGAAGCAACCGGCTTCCGTACCGTGCACCTCTGCGGAAATATCCGCTCCAGCGACCTACCATCCGTCATGGACGACCTCTCATTGACCGTTCGGGTTGATACGCTGCCGCAAGGAGATTTCTTAAAGCTGCTCGCCGAGACTGGTCTGCTGATGACCTCACCGGGCTTGACCACGCTGCTTGAGGCCAGTGCCCACCGGACTCCGACCGTATGCTTGCCAGCGCAAAACCTCAGCCAGATCTTCAACGGGGACCGCTTCGCCTCCTCCATCGACGCCGAGTGCCGTGTCGGATGGCCGCCGACCATACTCGACCGGTCCGAGGTTGAACGCGCACGTCTAGCAGGGGAGTATGCCGGCCTAGCTGTCATCTACAAGGCATTGGACCGGCTCGATCCCCGCGCTGTGCATCCGTGGCTTATCGATCAGCTGATCGCCGCGATCCGACACACCACGACGGTGACCCAATGGAACGGCCTAACAACTGAGGCCGGCGCACGCGGTGCCGATCAAATAGCTACACTGCTGCTTGATTTGCTGGACCAGGCGGGTCGCAGTATGCCCCGCGACCCAAGGGATGTTCTTGTCGCCGACTCGTGACGACCGCCGCGCACGGCGTAAAAGCGCAGGGACGTATAACGTCACACATTCCAAAAGTGCATGGGAAGACTCGTGGAGCCTGCGTTCTGGCGTGCCAGCTTCACCAGGCGCTTGCCCACCTCGCTAAGAGCGTGCGATCGCACACCAGTTGCCTGGCGCTGCGATCGTTTCCACAGGGCACCAGTAATCTGTGCGGCGAGCTTCTGCGGGCTGACGTTGTCGGCCAACTCACAGGTAGTCTCCGCGGCGAAACGCTTGATACGGGTCTCCTGGTCGTCATAATCGCGAGCTGCTGGAGTGGCGAGAACGGCGGCGTCACCGGCGGTGGCCTCATGCAACGACCCGTATCCACCCCGGCACAGCACCAAATCGGCTGCTGCGAGGATATTCGGCAGGTCGCCTGACCGCGCGATGAACAATGCATGGGGGAAGTGTTCCGGTATCGCGACAGTGGACGTGAACAAAGGACCGAGGGTTACCACGACGCTCAACCGTAGCTCGGACACAAGGCGGAGCGCAGCCAGCGAGTCCAAGAAGTGACGCTGCGAGTCAGTCCCGGAGCCAGCACCGGATACCACGACGACCATAAGCGTCGAAGGGGGAACGCCAAGTTGTCGTCGGGTGTCCTCACAAGTGGCCGTCGCGGTCCGGAAGATCGGCCCAGTCCAGATAGCCTCGACACCCGCCTCTTCCAGCGTGCTATGCACGTCCGGATACCGGCCCGGATCGTCGGGCACGAACACCAAGTCCATCTCGCGCAATGGACACAACGATTTCGCCAAATACTTCGCGAGGTCCTTGCGTGGACGCAGGCAAAGTGCCTGGCGGGCGCCAAGTAGGGCGGCCGCACGGAGCAATGGTGGCCACACCAGCGTGTCGTGCACCACCACTTTAGGGCGTAGGCTGGCCAGCGCGGCGAACCAGATCTGCACCGTGGCCGCAGCCAGCTTAGCGAAGACAGGATCTTTCCCCAGGATCATGTGCATCCGCAGCGCCGACGGCAACTCCATCGCTGGCACCTCCCCGCAGATGTCCTCCACGGCGGGGCCCGAGCTGAGGATCACCGGGGCGAGCCCCGGCTGGTGCGCCCGCAGATATCTGGCCAGTGCCGTCTGCCGTGCTAGGTGTCCAGCGCCGATAGCGTGGACCGCATGTAGCGCGATCGTCACCGGTCGCTCCGATCCCATCAGCGGAACGCGATTACCGTTCGTCATTAAGGGGTCACACTGAGCAAGGGGTTCATGAAGCGCAGCTTGCCAGATGATCGGCTCGATACTCACAACGACTTGACCATGAGACGCAGGGGCGGTGCGCCTCCTGATCTCACTTGCTCATCCGGAACGACACCGGGTCCCGCGACCGGTCCGCGCCGCACGCACGCGCCTAGTAACCGGCTCCAGCGCATCGAGCTCAGCCAGATACAGCCGGATCCACACGAAGGCCTCCGGGCTGGCCGGCAACCACTGCTCCGCGCCGGTGCCCTTGCGGGAAACCCGCACGAGCTGCTCACCCCAGTCCAGATCGGCGCCCGCACACCAAGCAGCTCACTAGCGCGGGCGCCGTTGCTACCGAAGGTGACACGCGCCCCCTCTCCCTCCGTTCGCAAAGCGTTGACTTTCCAAGGCGGCGACCCCTGCCGAGCCGAGAGCACCACACCATCCGAACACCCCGTAACACCCAGTAGACTCATATAGGCACAAACC
>JAICSB010000337.1 GCA_025937115.1 Pseudonocardiaceae bacterium
ACCGCGGCGGTTCGCCACCCTTGAACATCTGCTCCCAGGAGTCGACAGAGGTGAGCTCTGGTACCGCGCCGCGGTAGCGTTGCGCCGTCACACTCCACTCCGCGACCAGCTGCCGGTAGAGCACGATCGTGCGGGTGAGTAAGGCGCGGAATTGCTGCGGATCCCGCCTGCGGAAGGCGACACCGCTGCCATCAGCGTTCGAGACTGTGGCTGAGTCGACCATGCCGAGCACGAACCAGCGGGCGTTGCGGGCCGGCACGTTGATCTGCGGGCGGTCGCGGGTCGGCGGTGCCGGTGTGCGCAGATGACGGGCGATCGTGGACAGCGCACGCTTGGCGATGGCGGCCGGGTGCACCGGCGGGTCGAGTAGGCGCTCGATGCGAACCGGATCGAACAACGGCATCGGGAGTTGCTGGGCCGACGGAAGGATCCGAGCGTCGTCGTAACCCTCGCGCAAGCTGCGGACGGCGGGCAGCCCGTCGCGCAGCGACGAAAACAGACATTCCGGGCCGGCGAGGAAGTCCTCGATCGACTTGTGGTGCA
The DNA here is from genome assembly GCA_025937115.1 of Pseudonocardiaceae bacterium. Next base: position 544 of record JAICSB010000337.1, read on the forward strand.
GCGCGACGGTCGAGTACTCCATCGCCATCAGGTGTTTGAAGGTGGTACGCAGGCCATCTTGCACAAGCGCCCTTCGGACGTCATACGGGCTGTGCAACGCCAGGGTGATCAGCCGGTTTCGCAGGTGGAAATAGGCCGTCCAGTCGGTCGCGTCGTCCTTGTCGGTCCAGGGCATGTGCCAGATCGCCGAGCCGGGCAGGGTGACAGTCGGAAAACCGCACTCGGCCGCCCGCAAGGCGTACTCCGCGTCGTCCCATTTGATGAACAGCGGCAACGGCAGTCCGGTGCGTTCGAGCACCTCGCGGGGAAACAGGCACATCCACCAGCCGTTGTAGGTGGAGTGGATGCGGGCGTGCAGCAAACGTTGTTCGCGCAGCGTCAGCTTGGCGAAATCGTGCTCGTAGACCGACCCGGGTGCCGGTCGCCAGAAGCTGGTCTGCAGATCCACGATCTCACCCATGGCGTGCAGCTGGCTGCGAACCTGCAGGTTGAGCATCTGCCCGCCGACGATCACCGGCGATGACGTCGCGCTGGCAAACGCGTGGACCCGCAGCACACTGTCCGGTTCCAGGCGGACGTCGTCGTCCATCAACATCACGTGCTCCACGCCGGTGGTGCGCAGCGCCTCGAGCATGCCCCGGCTGAACCCACCCGAGCCACCGAGGTTCTCCTGGTCGATCACCACCAGCCGGTCACCGAGTTGGACCGCGACATCAGCGAACCGCTGGTGATCACGCACCTTGACGCTGCCCTGATCGATGACGAAGACCTTCGCGATGACGTCGAGGACCGCCTGCTCCTCGGCCAGCGCGGCCAGCGCGGTGACACAGTCCGCCGGCCGGTTGAACGTCGTGATCGCCACCGCCAGCGGACGGGCCGGCAGCGGCTCGTCGACGATCCACGCGGCGTCGGTGACGGTCAGCGACCCGCGTTCGGTGGCGACGTCGAACCAGACCCAGCCGCCGTCCTCGAACGGCGCCAGCGACTCGCGGAACTCCAGCTGGACTGGCTCGGCCGCCGCGTCGAGCTGCTTGCCTTCCAGGTGCACGACGTCGCCGTTGGACTTCGAGCGGTAGAGGTCCACCCGTCCGGCGCCCCGCACAGTCAGCCGCAGCGCCACCTCCTCCACCCGGGTCCAGCGCTTCCAGTAACTAGCCGGGAATGCGTTGAAGTAGGTCGCGAACGACAGTTGGCAGGCGGGCGGCAGGGTCACCGTCGATCGGTTGACGACCTCCGCGGTGCGCCCGTGTGACGTCTCTGGTTCATCGAGGTACAGCGGGCGCACCTCCGGCGGATCATCCGCCCGGGGCATCACCACCCGATGCAGCACACGCCGCGGCGCGACCATCCCCGCGGCTGGACCGATCTGCAGCGAGCTGACGTCGGACAGTTTGCTGTCTGCCGCGTTGGTGCGCGCCGCTTCTCGCCGGGCGGCGCGCTCGATCGCCGTCGGAACCTCGACCGGGTCGTTGGGTTCGCCCATCACCAAGGCCTCCGGACCGACCGTTTCCTGGGTTGTCACAAGATCCCTTTCGCGTGTCGGCCACTTCGCGCAGATCCTCGCAGACCGGACCGACAGCGATGCAAGGCGACCCCGCTGCTGCTTGGGTGGGACCGCACCAATTACCGCGAAACGACCTCGCGGCCATCAGCGTAGATGTCGTGCTGCGCTGTTGGCGCCCGCCCCCGCAGGTCGCCTGGGTAGCACCCGCTGGCGGTCGCAGTGGACGCGCAGGGAGTTCGCTTTGCGGGGAATCCGGGTCCGGTTTCGAGGCCCGGAGACTGTCAGGGGTGGGTGCGAGAATCGACTTGTGACCGTGGCAGTGTGCGAATCCGTGGTGGCGATGTCGAGCTGCCTGGATAACATGCGCGAAACGCTGGGTGGCCTGGATGACAAGGGGATCGCTCAGACGCTGCGGGATATCGAAAAGTTGTCCCGGCAAACGCAGTCGGTGATGCTTGAGGTGGTCGCCGAGATCGACGCTCGGGGTATCGCAGTCCGGGAGGGTTTCAGCACTACCCAGCGGCTGCTGGCCGGGATGCTGCAGCTGTCCGCGGCTGAGGCGCGGATGCGGGTGGAGCACGCGGCCATGGTGGGCCCCCGCCGGACGATCACCGGGCAAACGCTGGCGCCGCGGTTGCCGGCGACCGCGGCCGCGCTGGCCGCTGGCGAGATCGGGTCGGGGCAGCTACGCGTGATCACCGAGACGATCGCGGCGTTGCCCGCATCGGTCCCACCGCTGGCGCGGGAGCGTGCGGAGGCGGACCTGGCTGGCTACGCCCGCGACTTCGACCCGCGACGCCTGCGGATCATCGCCCAGCGGCTCGTCGCCAACCTGGACCCCGATGGCCCCACCGCCGCGCGAGGACTCCAGTCCGGTCACGCCGGTGCGCGGGGAGTTGTGGCTGCGCGATCGCAGTGACGGTGGGTTGGGGTTGGAGGGCTGGCTCGATGCCGAGCACGGCAGCATGGTCCGCGCGCTGATCGAGCAACTCGCCAGCCGCCCCACCGCCACCGACGGCGACTCCGACACCCGGACGGTCCCACAGCGCCACGCTGATGCGCTTATCGAACTATGTGACCGGGCCCGCGGCAGCGACGAGTTCCCCACCACCGCAGGCGAGCCAGCGCATGTGACGGTCACCATCAACTTCGACGCGCTGCGCACCGGAGTCGGTACCGCCACCCTCGACTACGGGCAGCTGATCAGCGCCGGCGACGCCCGCCGGCTGGCCTGTGACTGCAAGCTGATCCCAGTAGTCCTGGGGAGGGACTCCGAACCACTCGACGTCGGCCGCGCGATGCGCACCGTCTCGCTGGGCATCCGCCGCGCCCTGATCGCCCGAGACGGCGGGTGCAGTTTCCCCGGGTGCGACCGGCCACCCGGGCTCTGCGCCGCGCATCACGTGCGGCACTGGATTGATCTTGGCGAGACCAAGGTAGGAAACTGCTGCCTGCTATGCCCGGCCCACCACCAACAAGTACACCTCCAAGGCTGGGACATCACCATCCACGGCGCACGCGTCGAATTCCGACCACCCGCAATCATCAACCCCGACCGCCGACCGCTCACCAGCCCACTACGCCACTAGACCGACCCTAGCCAGACACCCTCACCCGGAGCAGGTCATCGGCCAACACCAGTTACGACGAAACGGCTGCCTTGGCGGTAGCGAAGTGCGCGACGATGGCGCGGCAGAACGCGGGGAGGTCGTCGGGGTTGCGGCTGGAAACGAGGTTGCCGTCAGTGACCACTTCTTCGTCGAGCACAGTGCCGCCGGCGTTGCGGATGTCGGTGCGCAGGCTCGGATAACTGGTCAGGGTGCGCCCGCGGACGACATCGGCCTCGACCAGAGTCCACGGGCCGTGGCAGATCACCCCAACTGGTTTGCCGGCCTCGACGAAGTCACGAACGAACGCCACCGCGGCGCTGCTGCGGCGCAGGGTATCGGGATTCACCGTCCCACCAGGCAAGATCAGCGCGTCATAGTCGGCGATGGAGACGTCCGAAACAACTCGGTCGACGTCGAACTCGTCGGCTGGCTCGAGGTCGTGGTTGGTGGCCGCAACGGTGCCGGGCTCGACGGAGAGCAGCTCAACAGTCGCACCCGCGTCGGTGACCGCCTGGCGCGGTTGGACCAGCTCGACCTGTTCCACACCTCGAGCCGCCAGGATGGCCACCCGCAGGCCGGTCAACGTACCCGCCATATCCCGTCTCCCTTCATCCCGCTTGGACGGCATCGCATACCCGCGGGTGAAGTGCGGCAAACTTGATCACCAGTCTCCGCTGCCGCCTGCAGAGTCTGAACCTCCGCCGAAGTCACCATCCTGGCCGACGACCCAGTTGCCCTGGTCGGGATAGTCGTACTGGCCGCCTCGATCCATCA
>JAICSB010000479.1 GCA_025937115.1 Pseudonocardiaceae bacterium
CCACCGAAGAGCAGCGGCTGCACCTGTTGGAACAGATGCTCGATCCGGACACGATCCGCACCCTGGAACGGCGTGGTATCCAGCCGTCGTGGCGCTGCCTGGAGCTGGGTGCTGGTGCCGGATCGATCGCCTGCTGGCTGGCCTCCCGCTGCCCGGACGGGCAGGTCGTGGCCACCGACCTCGGTATCACCTTCCTTGCCGGGCTCTCCGCGCCGAACCTACGGGTGCTGCGGCACGACGTGGTGGTCGAGGACTTCCCGCTCGGCTCGTTTGATCTCATCCACGCCCGGTGGCTGCTGGTGAACCTGCCAGAGCGTGAGGAGGTGCTAGCCAAGGTAGTCACCTGGCTCGCCCCGGGCGGCTGGCTGGTCACCGAGGACGTCGACTTCTTCCCGGTGGACTCCTCGCCGCACCCGGCTCTCCGGCGGTTCATCGATGCCTTCGAGCAACTGCTCGCCGACTCGCACGGCGCGGACTTCCGGTGGGCACGGCGGCGGCTGCCGGCCGCGCTAACCGAGGCCGGCCTGGTCGAGCTCGGCATGTCCGTGTCGATGAAACATGTCGGTGACGGTAGTCCGGATGACGCCGCCTACCGGATGTCCATGGCTCAGCTCAGCTCCGCTCCGGGTTGGTGGGCCGCGGGTTGCTGTCCGAGGCCGAGTACACCGCGGGCATCGCCCCGCTCGATGACCCAGCGGTCCTCGACGCGCCGTTAGCGAACATCGCTGCGTGGGGCCGACGCCCACCGTCGTGACCCGACCGCAGAGCTGACAGACGCGGGTCACTGTATGGGTTCCAGCCAGCTAGTGGGAGAAGGAGAGGTCGGCGGTGCGCGCAGCGGTCTATCATCGCGTGGGTTCGGCCCGTGAGGTCTTGGAACTCCGCGATCTGCCCGAGCCCGAGCCGGGGTGCGGGGAGGTGCGGGTGCGTCTGGCGTTCTCCGCGGTCAATCCGACGGACTGGCGGGCTCGGGCTGGGTTCTTCGGGGGTGTTGTGCCGTTCTCGATGCAGATTCCTGGCCAGGACGGCGCGGGGGTGATCGACGCGGTCGGGTCGGATGTCGAGGATGCGCGCATCGGAGAGGCCGTGTGGGTCTACCACGCCGCCTGGCAGCGGCCGACTGGGACAGCCGCTCAAAGTGTGGTCGTCCCCTGCGGGCAGGCGGTCGCTGTGCCGGAGGGCATCGGGCTTGAGCAGGCCGCGGCCTTGAGTATCCCGTTCATGAGCACCGTTGCCTGTTCGCGGACGGGCCGATCAACGACCGTCGCGTGCTCGTCGCGGGCGGCGCCGGCGCGGTGGGTCATGCCGCGATCCAGCTGGCCAAACGAGGCGGCGCGGAGGTGATCGCCACCGTCAGCACGCCGGAGAAAGCCGCGCTCGCCGAGCAGGCCGGCGCCGACAAAGTCGTGAACTACCGAGAGCTCGGCGCCGTCGATCGCATCCGGAAGGCGGCGCCCACCGGTGTCGAGCGGATCCTCGAGCTCGCGCTGGCCACCAATCTGGAGCTCGACTTGGCAGTGATCAAACGCGGCGGAACGATCATGACTTATTCGCCCGAGCGGGCCGACCCTCAGCTGCCGGTGGCGCGGCTGATGCGCGAGGGGACCCGCCTGAGCTTCATGCTGATCTACACCACCCCGCCCGAGACGCTGCGCACCGCGGTCGAGGAGATCACCTCTGCCCTCATCGATAGGGCGCTACGCCCGCTGCCGACGACCGTGTTCGCGCTTGAACAGATCGCCGCCGCCCACGAGTCCAGTGAGCGGGGCATCACCGGCAAGATCCTAATCGACACCCGCTAAGCCTCGGCGCCCGGCAGGCTTTTTGGAGCGCCACCGCACGAACAATCGGGAACCGGGCAGGCGACAGCCAACCGGCTAGGTAAGCGACGAGACGCCGTTGGCCTAACCCGGATCCAGAAAAAGACCGACAGGGAGGGATCGCGATGGATATTGATCTCACGGACAAAGTTGTCGTGGTGACCGGCGCCGGGCGCGGACTCGGCCGGGCCCTCGCGCTCGGGCTCGCCGAGCAAGGCGCCCGGATAGCCGTCCTGACCCGTCAGCGCGAACAGGCACACGCCGTCGTCGCCGAAATCGACCAACTGCCAGGCGCCCCACAGGCGCTCGCGGTCGAAGCCGACGTAGCCGACGAGGCAGCAGTGATCCAGGCAACCGCCCAGATCGACAACACCTGGGGACGGATCGACGCGCTGATCAATAACGCCGCGTGGATACCACCGCGCCAGCACATCCTCGACCTAGAAGCGTCCCTACTCGAGCGAGTACTGCGCTCCAACGTCATAGGCAGCTTCCTGATGACCAAACATGTCGCGCCCATCATGATCCGCGAGGGTGGGGGACGCATCATCTACCTCAGCAGCGCCCTGGGTGTGCAGGCCAACCCCGGGCTGGCTCCCTACGGCGCATCCAAAGCAGCAGTGAACATCCTGGCCAACGTCGCCCACCAAGAACTAGCCGGCTCCGGAATCAGGACCGTCGCCCTAGCCCCAGGACTGACCGACACACCCGGAATGCGAAACAGCGTCAGCAACGAATACATCGAGCATATCTCCCAGACCTACCCCGGCCAACGGCTCGGACAACCCCAAGACATCGTGCCCCTCACCGCATTCCTATGCAGCGCCGCGGCCAATGAGCTGTCCGGAACCGTGATCTCAGTGCGCCCACCCGCCACCGGCTGAGCCAACTCCAGCGGCTTACCCACCTGAGCCCGACCCGCAACACCTGATGCACGCACCGACCGCATTCACACAGCCTGATGCTCAACCCGAAGCGCGGATCAGCGGGCCGACCCGCCTTGCACGCGACTCGATGGCCGAACCCGACGCTGCTCGGCAACGATCGCACCACCTTGATGGAGGACGTGACCTCGTTAGAGACCCACGACAACGTCGTTCGCTGCTCGAATCGAGGATCTCGGTTACTTCATCACCTGGCGATGGCTCCTTTCACACAGCCCGTCAATGCCTCCTTCCGCTGGCCATCAAGCCGCCCCTCCTCGCTGAGAACCACGGTATTACCGATGCCCTCCGGTTTGCCGCGTGGGTTCTGCTGCATGTAGATACCTAGAGGCTTATGCGAAACCCTCCTTGAAGAAGTATAGACCGATTGCAGCCCGGAATGAGGACAAGAAGGTCTTTAGTGGTCTTCTGTAATCCGTGAAGAGGATCCGCCATGTCTTCAGGTTGGCGATGGCTCGTTCGACGGG
>JAICSB010000093.1 GCA_025937115.1 Pseudonocardiaceae bacterium
CAGCACAATGTGCGCACCGCAATGGGCACCGCGCAGGTCGGCGGAGTGGTGGCGTTGCTCGCAGCGCGCCGGGGGCTGACCGTGGCCCTCCACACTCCCAGCGAGGTCAAAGCCGCTGTCACCGGGTCTGGTCGGGCCGGTAAGGAACAGGTCACGACCATGATCACCCGCTTGCTCGGGCTGCCGGCCAAGCCCCGCCCAGCAGACGCTGCGGACGCCCTGGCGCTGGCGGTCTGCCATCTGTGGCGTGCCCCGATGACGCAACGGCTCGCGCAGGCACGAGTCGAGTCGGAGCGGCTGGCCCGAGCCCACCGAGCGAAGCTAGCCGCCGCGGCCCGCCAGGCGGGAGCGGCGCGGTGATCTCCTCGGTGCGCGGGCAAGTGCTGTCGGTCGAGTTGGACCATGCCGTGGTCGAGGTTGGCGGCGGTGTTGGCTTGGCGGTGCATGCGGTTCCCGCCACCCTGGCCACCTTGCGCCGCGGCGAACAGGCCCGGCTCGCCACCTCGCTGGTGGTCCGTGAGGACTCGCTGACGTTGTACGGTTTCGTCGATGCGGCCGCCCGGGAATTGTTCGTGCTGCTGCAGACCGTCTCCGGGGTGGGACCACGGCTGGCGCTGGCGATGCTCGCCGTTCTCGAGCCGGACACGCTGCGCGCGGCGCTCGCGCAGGGCGATCTCGCGGTGCTCACCCGGGTGCCCGGCATCGGGCGCAAAGGTGCAGAGCGGCTGGTCGTGGAGCTGCGAGACAGGGTGGGCGGGCTCGCACCCGCGGCATCCGGGTCCACCACCCGCGGTGGGGGCGCGGTGCGGACCCAGGTGACCGACGCGCTGGTCGGGCTCGGGTTCGCGGCCCGGCAGGCTGAGCTGGCGGTGGATGCGGTGCTGGCCGAAGCCGACCCCGAGGCGGCGGACACCTCTGAGGTGCTGCGCTGCGTACTGACCCGGCTGGGACGAAACCGGTGACCGCTCCGCGGCCGGTGTCGGCGGTGGCGGACCCGGCTGACGTCGAGTTGGAAACCACTCTGCGGCCACGCCGGCTGCTGGATTTCATCGGGCAGGCCCGGGTGCGCGAGCAACTGGAGTTGGTCTTGGAGGGCGCCCGGCGGCGCGGCGCCGCACCGGACCACGTGCTGCTATCGGGACCGCCGGGGTTGGGCAAGACCAGCCTCGCGATGATCATCGCCGCGGAGCTGGGCGCGGCGATCCGGGTCACCTCCGGACCGGCGCTGGAGCGCGCCGGAGACCTCGCCGCGATCTTGTCCAACCTCGTCGAGGGCGACGTGCTGTTCATCGACGAGATTCACCGGGTGGCGCGACCTGCCGAGGAAATGCTCTACCTCGCGATGGAGGACTTCCGGGTCGACGTGATGGTCGGCAAGGGACCCGGGGCCACCTCCATCCCGCTGGAGATCGCGCCGTTCACCCTGGTCGGCGCCACCACCCGGTCCGGTGCCCTGACCAGCCCACTGCGTGACCGCTTCGGGTTCACCGCGCACATGGAGTTCTACGAGCCGGCCGAGCTTGAGCTGGTCTTGCGCCGTTCGGCCGGCATCCTCGGCGTGGATCTGCGCACCGAGGGTGGTACCGAGATCGCTGGCCGTTCCCGGGGTACGCCTCGGATCGCCAATCGCCTGCTGCGTCGGGTTCGGGACTACGCCGAGGTTCGAGCCGATGGTGCGATCACCCTTGAGGTGGCTCGCGCCGGACTGGCCGTCTACGACGTCGACCAACTGGGGCTGGACCGGCTGGATCGCGCCGTACTCACCGCGCTGGTGCGCACCTTCGGTGGTGGACCGGTCGGGGTATCCACTATCGCCGTCGCAGTCGGGGAGGAGCCGGCGACCGTCGAAGAGGTTTGCGAACCCTTCCTGGTCCGGGCGGGCATGCTCGCCCGGACGCCGCGGGGTCGGGTGGCCACCGCAGCCGCGTGGCGGCACTTACAGTTAGATCCACCCGCCGACGCTCTCGCAGAGCCCACACCGACGCTGTTCGACGAGTGAAGGTTAGAGGCCGCCCAGCCATAACCCGACGCCGACGATGAGAACGCCGCCGAAAACGACTTGGATGAGCGAGCAGCGAAGCGAGACTTCGAGGTAGCGCTTGCGGATGAGGGCGATCACAGCAAGCTCGATGGCGACGACGATGGCCGCGCACGCCAGCGCGGTCGTCCGGTCGGAGATCAAGAACGGTAGGGCGTGAAAGATCCCGCCCACGGTGGTCATCACACCGGTGACCGCGCCTCGCGTGGTGGACGAGCCTCGACCGGTCTGGCCGCCGTTATCGGAGAGCGCTTCGGACAGACCCATGCTGATGCCCGCTCCGAGCGCGGTGGCCAGCCCGACCAGCAGGGCAGCGTGTGAACTCGACAGCAAGGCCACAGCGAAGATGGGCGCCAGCGTCGACAGCGTTCCGTCGATGAGCCCTACCAGGCCTGGCTGAACATACTGCAGCACGAAGGCTTGCTCATCGGCTTCAATACGGCGCAACAGGGTGTCGGCGAAGCCGGCGTCTCGCTGGACAGCTGAGTCCGGCTGGGGCACCGAGGGGGCGATGGAGCGGGTCATCGTCGCTGTCGGCGCACCCGCGAACCCGAACGTCGTACTAGCGGCACCGCCATCGGATACCAGGGTATGGGGACCCAACGTACGAGTGTCCAGGGCGTGTGCGCTGGGCCTGTAGCGAGGCCTCGAGTATCGGTGCGACGGCACGCGTCCGTCCTTTCTTGGGCGCCGTGGTACGGGGCGGGGCGGATCCACTGTGACGATTTCCTGGGGCGATCCCTGGAGGCAAATGTCGTCGGAACTGCTGGCGGAACCCTAGGGAATCGGTCTGCCTCACTCGGGAACCTGAGAGACCTCGTGTGGTCGCAGCGCCCACAGGTCCGTGGCAGGCGACGAGGAACCAGCTGATTGGGCCGAATGGTCGCGGCCGCTACGGCATCCGGCGTAGCACGGTGTCCAGCATGCGGCTGGCGACGAGCCGCGGTGAAGGGGTCGCCACCATGGGCACACAGACGCTGCCGACCCGACCGAAGCGCGACCTGGCACACTCGGTAGCGAAAGGCTGATGGTGATCGGAGAACCATGAACGCCCAGTTCCTACCGCTGCTGCTCATCGCCGCGCTCGCCGTGCTGCTGATTCTGAACACCCGCCGGCAGAAGCGAGCGATAGCTGACGCGCAGCGGTTACAGAAGTCGCTGGTCAACGGCGACCGGGTGGTGACCACGTCCGGTCTGCACGCAACCGTCGTAGGCAGCGCGGAAGACACCACGGTCGAGTTGGAGATCGCTCCGGGAGTCCGTACCAGGTGGTTGCGCGCCGCCATCCGAGAAAAGATCAGTACTGCGGACGCGGGCGGCGCGCCGCTGGCTGCGCCCATCGACGGCAGCACTCGCGCCGACAACTCCTGACTGACTTGGTGGCAGGCGGTACGCTCCCGCATCCGATCCCAGTGCTCGCCTCTGATCAGGGCGCTGGAACAGTGAAGACTGTGCCGAGCCCCGAACGACACTGAGATGTAAACGACACTGAGCCGTTGATTGAGGAGAACCACCCACCGTGGCACCACCGGCCGGGCGCTTCCGCCCGTGGCGCAATCTAGCGATCTTCGCTGGGGTTGTTGCCCTCCTTTACTCGCTGGTCTTCTTCACCGGCGGTAGGGATGCGACCCCAAAGCTGGGTATCGATCTGCAAGGCGGCACCCGGGTGACGCTGACTGCGCGGACGGTCGATGGTCGACCACCGGCACGGGAGTCCCTCGACCAAGCTCGACAGATCATCGAGCAACGGGTCAACGGTATCGGCGTGACAGGCGCCGAGGTCGTGCTCGACGGTACCAACTTGATCATTACGGTGCCGGGGGAGAACGGCGATCAGGCTCGCACTCTCGGGCAGACCGCCAAGCTGTACTTCCGGACGGTGATCGAGGAGCAGCCAGCCGGAGTGGCCGCGCCAGTTCAGCATCCGGGCACGAGCGCGCCGGCGGCACCTCCAGCACCACAGCAACCATCGGGTGCCAGCACCGAATCGACACCGACGCCGCCCCAGCCCGTTGCGCCGCAACTGGCGCAGTCGCCGCCCTCGGGTGAGCCCACGCCCAGTCCCGCACCGCCGCCATCGGCTGCAACGCCGGCGCCCGCCCCGGGCGCACCGCCGTCGGTCGGCACGGCCCCGGCGGACTCCGCCGACCCACAGGCGGCCGAGCAGATCCGGCAGGCCCGAGCGCGGCTGCAGAGTCAGGACCCGGCGGTGCAACAACAAGCACTGGCCGCACTGAACTGTGCTGCTCCCAACCCGTTGCGGGGCAACGACGACCCGAACCTGCCGCTGGTCACCTGCGACCAGCACCACACTGCCAAGTACCTGCTAGCGCCCGCGTTCCTGTCCGGCGAGCAAATTGCCAGTGCTTCGTCCGGGCCGAATCAGGACGGCACGGGCTACGAGGTACGGCTGAGATTCAAACACCAGGGAGAAGACATCTGGGCGCAGTACACCGCGAACAACGTGGGCAAGCAGGCAGCATTTGCGCTCGACGGTGAGGTGGTGTCAGCGCCGGTGATCAATGGCGCGATCCCTCCCGGTCAAGCGACCAGCATCGTCGGCAGCTTCACCCAGGCTGAAGCGCAGAACCTGGCCAATGTGCTCAAGTACGGTTCCCTGCCGCTGTCCTTCCAGCCTTCGGAGTCCGAGACGGTGTCGGCCACCCTTGGCTTGGCGTCGCTGCACGCGGGACTGATCGCCGGCATGCTCGGGCTCGCTGTGGTGTTCGTCTACTGCCTGTTCTACTACCGGGCGCTCGGGGTACTGACGATCCTGTCCCTGGCGTTGTCCGGGCTGATCGTCTATGCCGTTCTGGTGTTGCTCGGGCGGTGGATCGGTTTCACCCTGGACCTGGCCGGTGTCGCCGGCTTCATCGTCGCGATCGGCATCACCGCGGACTCTTTTGTGATCTTCTTTGAGCGTCTTAAGGATGAGGTGCGCGACGGCCGAACCTTCCGCTCCGCGGTTCCCCGGGCCTGGATCCGGGCTCGTCGCACCATCCTGTCTGCGGACGCGGTGAGCTTCCTGGCTGCAGCGGTGCTTTACGTTCTGGCGGTTGGGCAGGTGAAGGGTTTCGCTTTCACCCTCGGCATGTCGACAGTGCTCGACCTGGTAGTGGTTTTCCTGGCCACTCATCCGTTGGTGGCGATGGCGTCGCAGTCCCCGCTGTGGTCCCAACCGCAACTGTCCGGGCTCGGAGCCGCGCAGCGCGCCGGAGCCGAAAGCCGATCGGACCTGGCCACGGCGGGAAAGGGAGCCTGAGATGGCAGGTACGCTGGGCCGCCTCTACAGCGGGACCGGAGCGTTAGACGTCGTCGGCCGGCGGCGGATCTGGTACTCGATATCCGGTGTGCTCGTCGCGATCTGCATCCTGTCGATGCTGCTGCGCGGGTTCAACCTGGGCATCGACTTCGAGGGCGGTACCCGGGTACAGTTGCCGGCGCAAGGGACGACCGGCGCGATCAGCACCCAGCAGGTCGAACGCGTCTTCACGGCCACCGTCGGCCAGCCACCAGAGTCGGTGCAGACCGTCGGTACCGGTTCCGCGGCGAGCATCCTGATCCGCTCAGCTGCGCTGGACACCCGCACCTCATTTGTCCTGAAACGGGCACTGTACGAGCAGCTGCACCCACTCGGAAAAGACGGGCGCCCCAGCGAACGGGCGATCAGTGACAGTGCGGTGAGCGCAACCTGGGGCGGCGAGATCAGCCGTCAGGCGCTGATCGCGCTGGTGGTGTTCCTCGGACTGGTCACCGTGTTCCTCGCGGTGTATTTCGAACCCCGGATGGCGATTGCAGCGCTGATAGCCCTGGTGCACGACGTGCTGGTGACCGCGGGGATCTACTCATTGGTTGGCTTCGAAGTGACGCCGGCGTCGGTGATCGGCCTGCTCACTATCCTTGGCTTCTCGCTGTATGACACCGTCGTCGTGTTCGACAAGGTTCAAGAGAATACCCGCGGACTGCTCGGCTTGACGCGACGCACCTACGCCGAGGCCGCCAATCTCGCGGTCAACCAGACTCTGATGCGTTCGATCAACACGTCCTTGATCGCGGTGCTGCCCGTGCTCAGCTTGCTGGTGGTCGGCGCGGGCCTGCTAGGTGTGGGGACACTCAAGGATCTCGCTCTGGTGCAGATGGTGGGCATCACAGCCGGGACGATGTCCTCGATCTTCCTGGCGACCCCGTTGGTGGTGGACCTCACCATGAGCAGACCGGCGTACCAGCAGCAAGCCGAACGGGTCGCTGCACGCCGAGACAAGCTGGCCCGCAAGGTCGCCGCGACGAACCCAGACAGTGAGGGCGAGATCTCGTCGGCCGCCGCTGACAGCACCTCGACCGGGGACGCATTGACCGCTGCTGCAGTGCCCACTGCGGTCGGCAAAACCGCACCGGGGGGACGGCGTCGCGGGCACCCTGGAGCCAAGAACAGCAGACCGTCCGGCAAGGCTGGCAGGTCCTCCCGCCGCTAACGGCGGTCAGTGCGCTCAACTACGCTGCGTGGCCTTCGTTGCGCAGAGTGACGTCTCGGTGACGAACTGGCACCATTTTTCGACTTTCCATCACTAATGTGGTGCCTTGTCGCCCTCAGTCCTTGCCTCCGGCCCGCTTTGGGGGAACGCTCTGTAGTCAGGCGCCGGATGTCGCACCGGGGAGTGAGGGGAACGGTGCGGCGCCGTCTCGGCGACCAGGGAGGATCGGGGATGGCGGGGTGGTCCATTCCGGGTGTGGTGCATCCCCGGGAGGTACGTGAGGACGTGGTAGGTCGCCGGGTGGTTGCCCGCCACCGGATGACCGGCCGACCGCTCGCAATCACCTATGTTTCTCCGGAACTGCTCGCGGATACTGGATTCCGTACTCGGTTCGCACGTGAGTTCGCCCGGCTGTCGCAGGTTCGGGATACCCGAGTGGCCCAGGTCCACCGCTACGTTGAGGGTGAGCATGGCGCCGCCGTCATCGGCGATCATGTCAAGGGCACTGCGCTGCGTGCGTTGCTCCTGGCGCACGGTGCGGTCGGCATCGAGGCTGCGCTGGTTGTACTCAAGGACTCGCTGCTTGCGCTAGCCGCCTGCCATGAGGCAGGCCTGGCGCACGGGGACGTTAAACCGGAGAACGTGGTCATCACTTCTACCGGCCGGGTTCGGCTGGTCGATTTCGGACTCTGGACATCCGGCGGTCGGCGGCTGCTCGGCCGGGCGACGCCCTTCTACCTGGCTCCCGAACAGTGGAGTGAGCGGTCGGCCACTTCGGCTGGGGACGTGTACGCCGCCACGGTCACGTTCTTCGAGTGCCTCGTCGGCGCGCCGCCTTTCTACGCCGACAGCGTGGCCGAGCTCTTGGTCAAGCATGAACGCAGCACCGCACCGGTCGATGTAGTCCCCGAACCGGTACGAGAGCTGGTGCTGCGCGGTCTCGCCAAGGACTCGCATAGTCGAGCTGACGCACGGGCGCTGCTCGCTCATCTCCGCGATGTGGCAGGCGATGCGGTCGGCTCTGGTTGGGAACGGCGCGGACGACGCGAGCTGGCGACGCTGCTCGGCAGTCGCGGCGCGCTACCGGGTGTGTCGGCGCTCGGTCGCCGGAGCGATCGCGCTGGTTGGGCGCACCGCAAACCAGTCCGGCTGGCTGCGGTGATGGGTGGTGCGTTGGCCTTGGCTGCGGGCTTGTCCAGCCCGCCGTTAGCGGTCATTTTGCCAGGCGTCAGCATGTTCGGTCCGGGGAGATCGCCGGTACTGGCATTTCCTGAGCCCGATCAGAACACCGTTCCGGTGCGTGTAGTAACCAACGGTCCGCTGGCCGACCGTTCGCCTTCGGCTAAGGCGGTGACCGGCCCGCCGGTTGCCAAGGCGCGACCGCCAGCAGCATCGATACCGGCGCAGAATACTTACCCGGTGCCATATCGGCATCCCATGGCGGATGCGGTGGCTCAAGGTTCCGCGGACTCGGACGGCGTCACCCAGAGCCGCTCCACATCGAGCCGGTCTGGACCGGGCGAGTCCACATCCACCTCATCGGCGTGCGGCCAGGGACTGATTGATAAAGCTTCCTGCTCGGCACTGAACCCGGATCAGTCGACGGCGGATTCGGCGGGGACGGCATGGGATCCGTCGCAGGTGATCCCGGCGGCGGTGTCGACGCCGGTCCAGCTCGCGGTGCCGGTCCAGTTGCCGGTCAAGGTGCCGGTCCAGCTTCCGGCGCCGATTCAGGTCCCCAAGTCGGTTCCGGTCCAGAAAAAAATTCAAGCGCGCCAGGGCGCTGAGGTTCCCAAGGACGCTCAAATCAAGGCTGATTCGCGGGGCTGGAGAGAGACGTCGCCCGACCAGAGCGCTACCGGTAAAACGGGTTACTCGACGAACCGACCGCAGGGACGCTCGGAGAGGTCGGGCGACTCGAAGTCCTCAGACCATGGAAACTCGAACTCCTCTAGACGGGGAGACTCGCAATCCTCCGGACAGGGAAACCGGTAAATTTTTATGGTGCGTACCGCGACGAGCATGGACGACCTGGCCGCCCTGCTCGCGTCGTTGATACGTGAGGTGCCGAATTTTCCGCAGCCCGGGGTGCTCTTCCGGGACCTCGCACCGGTTTTCGCCGATGCAACCGCGTTCCGAGCGGTGGTGGATGCGTTGATCGCTCCGGCGCAACAGGTCGACGTGGTGATAGGGGTAGAGGCCCGCGGGTTCCTGCTCGGCGCCGCGGCCGCCTACGCGCTGGACGCCGGCGTGGTCGGGGTCCGCAAACCCGGCAAGTTACCCGTGGTCTGCGACCAGGAGGGTTACGCTCTTGAGTACGGCGTCGCCTCGCTGGAACTGGCCGACGGCGTCCTGCGGCCCGGTCAGCGGGCTTTGGTGGTCGACGACATACTGGCCACCGGTGGCACAGCGGCGGCGACCTGCGCCCTGGTCGAGCGGGCCGGGGCCACGGTCAGCGGCGTCGCGGTGTTGCTGGAGATCGCTTCGCTAGCCGGCCGTGATCGTTTGGCCGGGCGATCGCTGCACGTCCTGCTGACGGTCTAACCTGTAGCTGGAGAAGACTACGCCGGGACGGCGTGGCTTCGCCGAACGCCAGGACCGGCGCGATCGGTGTGGAAGTGGCGAGAAAACATGGGCGGTACGCTGAAGAACTGTTTGTCACCACGTGGCGGGAGTGAGCGCTGTGAGCCAGGACCTGCAGCGTGCCGATGCAGCGCCGGCTGACTCCACCGCAGACACGGGTTCGCAGCGGCCTCCGTCGGCGACCCGGCGGGTACGTGCCCGGTTTGCGCGCCGGATCACCGCGCAGCGACCCGGCCCGATCAGGCAGGTGCTTGAACCGCTCGCTGCGGTGCACCGGGAGTTACACCCCAAGGCCGACCTCGCACTGCTGCAGCGCGCCTATGATGTTGCGGCAGAAAAGCATGCGCACCAAAAACGCAAGTCTGGCGATCCCTACATCACCCATCCGTTGGCGGTCTCGACTATTCTCGCCGAATTGGGGATGGATACCACCACGCTGGTAGCCGCGCTGCTACACGACACTGTGGAAGACACCGACTACTCGCTGGCCCGACTCTCGGTGGACTTCGGTGAGGTGGTCGCACATCTCGTCGATGGCGTCACGAAGCTAGACAAAGTCAAACTCGGCGCCGCAGCCGAGGCTGAGACCATCCGTAAGATGGTCATCGCGATGGCCCGTGATCCCCGCGTCCTGGTGATCAAACTAGCGGACCGGCTGCACAACATGCGCAC
>JAICSB010000620.1 GCA_025937115.1 Pseudonocardiaceae bacterium
ATAGAGGTCACATTTACCGCGTTCTGCATCCAGACTGCGCTTGCCTGCGAAACACCCTGTTGAACCCCCGGGACTCGGGGAATTAGCCACATGGCTGCCGCCCCCCGAATGGTGAGCCACTCCCGATGCTGATGTCGCGTCGCTGACCATGGCGACGAACTGTGGATAACTCCCGGTGCCGAGCTTCCCGATCGGCGCCGTCACTGTGACGACGACATTGTGTGCCGCCTGCCACCCAGGTCCCCAGGTATCCGAAGGCAAGCCGACCCGCACCGCAGGCGCGCAGCGGCGAGGAGCGGATGCGGCGCGGCAGCAGCACTGCCGGCCGCCCTTTGCAGAAGCGCACGGGTGCTCGGCAGGTTTGCGGCACGTTGACGAGCGGGCGGCGCACAATGCCGACGAACACGACCGCGACGTGTGCACCGTCGCCTGCACCGTGAACGGCGGTCAACAAACCATGAGAGACCCTGATGGTCCCTACCGCGAGAACGCTATGACCGATGACAAGGGGCGGATCAAGCTGCCGATCTGGGTGGTGCAAGCCCACCGCGTCTGATCCCATCATTACCTTGGGACGCCCGTTACCGTGCCCTAAGCTCACGACAGACGCGCTTGAACGCCGTACTGGAGCGAAAACTCGACGGAGGGACACACTCGAGTGACGGGGCAGCTGCCCGATGATTGGGGCCACTGGCGTCAGCAGGTCGACCCCGCTAACTACGACGAGCGCTGGCGGCGGATCGCGGCCAGCGGCGCCAACCCCCACGGCGAAGCCGATTTGGTGTATTCCTACGGCCCTCAGTCCGTGCTGGACGCCGGGTGTGGCACCGGCCGGGTGGCTATCGAGCTGGCCCGCCGCGGGCTCGGGGTCGTCGGTACCGATCTCGATCCAGACATGATCGGCTTGGCCCGCGCGAAGGCGCCCGCGTTGACGTGGGTACAGGCCGACCTCAGTGAGCTCGATCTGACAACCCGGTTCGACGTTATCGTGCTCGCTGGCAACGTCATTCCGTACATAGCACGTGATCGGCGCCGAGCCGCAGTCGACGCGTGTGCGCGCCACCTGATGCCAGGCGGTCGGCTCATCGTCGGCTTTCAGCTGCAGCACGGCTGGCCGACTGTGGCCGACTACGACCGGTGGTGCGAAAGCGCCGGTCTCACCCTCGAAGCCCGATACGCCACCTGGGATCGTCAACCATCCACCGATACGGATATCTACGCCGTGTCGGTGCACCGCTCAGCCGGTCAGCTCAGCTGATCGCCTGCAAGATCGTCTGCTCGACCGGTGAATAGTCGCCGTCGTCGCGGGTCAGCCGCAAGGGCGTGGCCGGATACAGCGGGGGCTGGGCCATGAATCGCGGCCGGCGACCATGATGCGGCTGCGCGGCGTGGACCAGGAATGGGTGGCAGAGGTACACGTCCCCCGCCACCCCGGTGGCCAGCGCGAGCGGTTGGTGCGCGGACACCGCGTCGATCTGAGCGGCGATACGGAACATCGACACCCCACGGTCACCGAAGGGCTGCAGTAGCGGCGGGACATCCCGGTGCGAGCCGACCCGGATCCGCGTCGGGGCGTCGTGCTCATCGACCGTGCTGAACAGGAACAGCATGAGCAGCGCCCGCCCCTTGGAGTGCAGGTTCAGCCAGTAACCATCCATGCCAGGAAGCTGGTAACTACCTTCGACATGCCAGCCGGCGTCGTCAGGCTCATCAGGATGCGGAAACCGCAGCGGGAACGAGCCCAGCGAATTCCGCGGCACCCACCGGCCCGGCCCCACCAGGGCGTCGAACGCTTCGTGCAGCACGCTAGCGTTCGCCGCCTGTACAAACGGCTCCTGTGCCATGTCGCCGACCCAGTAGACAGGCTGAGTCCAGGTGGCCTCATCGTCTGGGTCTTTCTTAATCTCGGCCCACAGCAGCTCGGCGCAAGCCTGGGCGACCTCCGATGGCACGGCGTTCTCAATCTTGACGAAACCGTCCGCGATGAACCGCCTGGCCAGGAGATCCGTCACGTCCTGAACCTGATGTGCGGCCGCTGCCAGCGATACTGGTTTTCAACCCGGGAACCGACGTTTACTGGTTTGGCGACTCTGCCAGCGGCCGGAAACAGGTCGATCTCCAGAGCAGTACGGCCTGCGGTCTCCACGTGACGGACCGTCTGCTTGGCGACCTTAGCCGGTCAGCGGCCGAGGCGATCGTGCGCCGCGTCGCACCCACCGCCACTGTCACCGAGGTAGTGGTTCGAGCCGGCGGGCAGCTCAGCACGGTCTATGAGGCGCGTTGCGCTGACTGGCCCGACCGCCTATCCCTCTATCAGCTCTACCACGCACTCGAGCTCTGGGACTGGTTCGCCGCCATCGGCG
>JAICSB010000179.1 GCA_025937115.1 Pseudonocardiaceae bacterium
CCGGTGGGCCAATCGAGCAGCCGAGCACCCCCCGCCGGGCCCGTTCCGTGGCGACTTCTGGCGTAGCCCATTACGCGGACCGTGGTTCACCGCAATTCTCAGCGTGGCGCTGCTGCCCGGCATCACGCTGATGTTCCTCACCGGCCTGGCGTCCTACGCCGCTTACAACCCGAACCTGGCGCCCGGCAACGACACCACGCCCGACAAAGGATTGCTCGGGTCCTGGCTGCCGGGCTGGCCGGCCGGTCCGTCCTGGTTGTACTGGGTGAACCAGGGCGTGCATGTGACGCTCGGATTGGTGCTCATCCCGGTTGTGCTGGCCAAGCTGTGGTCGGTGTTGCCCAAGCTTTTCGAGTGGCCACCGGCCCGCTCGGTGACCCAGCTGGTGGAACGGGCTTCGCTGCTGCTGCTCGTCGGTGGCGCGGTGTTCGAACTGGTCACCGGTGTGATGAACATCCAGTACTACTATGCCTGGCCGTTCGGCTTCTACCAGGCGCACTACTACGGGGCGTGGGTGTTCATCGCCGCGTTCGTCGTGCACGTGTCGTTTCGGCTGCGCACCATGGTCAGCGCGCTGCGTGGCCGCAGCCTCCGGGTGGAGCTTCGCACCCCGGCGTCCCAGACCACCGCTGAGGAACCTGATCCCGATCACCTGGTGTCGCCGGATCCCGCCCCGGCGACGATCTCGCGGCGGGGCGCGCTGGGCATGGTCGCGGCCGGCTCGCTGACCCTGTTCGGGCTCAGCGTGGGTCAGACCATCGGCGGGGCGACCCGCTCGACCGCGCTGCTGGCGCCGCGCGGGCAGAACATGGGGTCAGGACCCACGGATTTCCAGGTGAACAAGACCGCTGCGGAGGCAGGGATCGGTCCGACCGACGCCAGCTGGCGGCTCGACCTCACGGGCGCGGCCAGCACATCGCTGTCCCGCGCCCAGCTGCTCGCCCTGCCACAGCACACCGCGCGGCTACCGATCGCCTGCGTGGAGGGCTGGTCCACCGGCGTGCAGACCTGGACTGGGGTGCGGCTGGCCGACCTCGCCGCCATGGTCGGCGCGGCGCCGGACACCAGTCTGTTCGTCGAGTCGCTGCAGCGCGGTGGCGGTTTCGGCTCGGCGACGCTGTCCGCTGGCCAGGTACAGGCCTCCGACGCCCTGCTCGCGCTGCGGGTCAACGGCGCTGACCTGAGCGTTGATCACGGTTTCCCGGCCCGGGTGATCGTGCCGGCCCTGCCCGGAGTGCACAACACCAAATGGGTCACCCGGCTGACGTTCCTGCCAAGCGTGCCATGACCCGCCGCGAAGGGGTGCAACTGCTGGCGCTGCTGGCCAGCTTCGTCGTCGCCGGCTACGCCGCGGTCCGGTTGCTGGCCGGGGATGTGATCGGGACCGGTGCCTGGTTCGTCGGCAGCGCCGTCGTCCACGATCTGGTGCTTTTCCCGCTGTACGCGGGGATCGACGCCGCACTGGTGCTGCTGCTGCGCAGCCACCCCAGCTGGGCCACCGTCGCCGGGGTGCGGTGGCTGAACTACCTGCGGGTACCCGCGGTGGTCTCCGGGTTGTTGCTGCTGGTGTGGTCACCGCTGATCCTGCGGGTATCCAATGGCGCATACCACGCGGCATCGGGGCTGTCGGCGCAGCCGTTCGCACAGCGCTGGCTTGCCGTCACCGCGGTCCTGTTCGCGATCTCGGCGGTCACCCTGGTGGTCCGCTCCATGCAAAGCGTTAAGCCATGACCGCAGCCGGGGCGGTGCTGGTCGTCGACGACGATGTGCTCGTGCGTGATGTGGTCGGGCGCTACCTCAGCCGCGCCGGCTACCAGGTCACCGTTGCCGGCGACGGTGAGCACGCCCTGCGAGCGGCCCAAGCCTGCCCACCCGACTTGGTAGTACTCGATCTCATGCTGCCCGGCCTGTCTGGACTCGAGGTGTGCCGGCGGTTGCGGGCGGCAGGTCCGGTGCCGGTCGTCATGCTCACCGCCCTGGGTGAGGAGGAGGACCGCATCGTCGGTCTGGAGCTGGGCGCCGACGACTACATCACCAAGCCGTTCAGCCCCCGGGAACTCGTGCTGCGCGTCGCCTCGGTGCTGCGCCGGGCCCGATCTGCACAGCCACGGACCCAGGTGCCACCGATCGACGACGACGGGCTGATGGTGGATGTCGCCGGGCGCCGGGCGGTGCTGGGCGGCCAGGAGTTGCCGCTGACTGTACGGGAGTTCGAGCTGCTGGCCTTCCTCATCCAGCACCCTGGTCGCGCCTTCACCCGCAGCGAGCTGCTCGAGCAGGTCTGGGGCTGGACCTTCGGCGACCATTCCACGGTGACCGTCCACGTGCGACGGTTGCGGGACAAGGTGGAGGTCGATCCCACCGCGCCGAGCCGGATCGCCACCGTGTGGGGTGTGGGTTACCGCTACGACCGCGCCGCCGGCTGAGCCGGCAATCAGACAGGGGCCGGCTGAGCCGGCAATCAGACAGGGAGTGACCGCAGTGCTCGACGAACTGCGACACGTCGGCCTGGTCGCGTTGTTGTGCACCCTGCCGGTGGCCCTGCTCGGCGCGCTGCTGCTGCACCGGATGCGCCGGTACTCGATCACCGCCGCGGTCACCGTGCTGGTGCTGGTGCCGGTAGCCGCGACCCTGGCCGGGGTGCTGGGGGTCAACGGGTGGATGTTCACCCCGGTTCTCAGCGTCGAGCTCGCGGTGGCCGCCGCGGTGGCCGCGGTGAGCGTACCGACCGGGCTGCTGCTCGGCCGGGGCATCGCACAGGAGGTCACCTGGCAGCGGGAAGCTCGTGCCCGGGACCGGGCGGCCGAATCGGCGCGCCGCGAGCTCGTCGCGTGGATCAGCCACGACCTGCGCACCCCACTGGCCGGAATCCGCGCGATGACCGAAGCGCTGGCTGACCGGGTGGTCACCGACCCCGCCGAGGTCGCCCAGTACGTGCACCGCATCGGGCGCCAGACGCAGCGCCTGAGCGGCATGGTCGACGACCTGTTCCAGCTCTCCCGGATCAGCTCCGGGGCACTGCGGTTGACGCTGTCCGCGATCCCGCTGGGCGAGGTCGTTTCCGAGGCACTGGCCGCCGAAGCTGTCACCGCCGCACGCAAGGGCGTCCGGTTGCATGCCGACGCCGGCAGTCAATGGCCGGTCGTCCACGGCAGCGACCCCGAGCTGGCCCGGGTGCTGCGCAACCTGCTGTCCAATGCGATCCGTCACACGCCGCCGGATGGCACCGTGGTGGTCGCCGCCGGAGCCCGCGACGGGCAGGCGTGGTTACGGGTCGACGACGCCTGCGGCGGCATCCCTGAGCAGGACCTGGACCGGGTCTTCGACGTCGCCTACCGGGGCAACACCGCCCGCACCCCGGCGTCCGCTGACGAGTCCGGCGCCGGCCTGGGCCTGGCCATCGCACGCGGCCTAGTCGAAGCCCACGCCGGCCATATCGAAGCCCGCAACCACGGCACCGGCTGCCGCTTCGAGATCCTCCTACCACTGGCGCCTCATCCCGAGTGAGCGGTTCCCGCATGAAGCGCTGTCGCAGCGCGCGGCGAATGGACAGCCGTGTACTAGCTATGTAGAGTTAAGGGCTATGGGGGGTTTGCGGATGACGGTGGGTGTGCTGGCGGTGCTGGGGGCGCTCCTCGATCGCCCCGACAACGAGCTGTATGGACTGGAGATCGTGCGCGCCAGTGGTCTGGAGCCGGGCACGATCTACCCGATTCTGCAACGACTGCGCGGCGCCGGCTGGGTCAACGATCGATGGGAGGACCCGGCTCCTGCTCGCAGTCAGGGTCGGCCTCCACGCCGCTACTACTGGCTGACCATCGAGGGCCGGGCCCGTGCCGTGCACGCCCTGCAACAGGGTCGTGACCGCAGTGGCCTGAGTCGGTTGCTCGCCCCTCCCAGCCGCCGTCCTACTATCGAGGGGGGCTCAGCATGATCGGCCAGAGCGCACTCGTCACCGGGGTGCGGTCGGCGGTGTCACGTCCCGCGCCGGCTCTGCGATCACTGGGTTGGGTACGCGGCCTGCTGCCCGCAGAGGAGGGCACGGCCTGGTGGGCTGAAGTGACCTCCTGCGTCGCCGAGACCTCCGACCCTGGCGAACGACGCCGGTACCTGCGGAGTTACCGGCAGGCGATACCGCAGCTGATCTGGACCAGCTGGACATCCGAGGTTCGTTCGGTAAAACCCGCGCTGGCGGGCGCCGACTACAGAAACGTCAAGTGGAAGGGAACAGACGTGACGTTTGTTAATACCGAAGACAAGTTCGGGATTAAGATTCAGAGCGCCAGGGCGCCCCGGACGCTCGAGCAGAGCTTCTCGATGATCGCCGGCAGCATCTACGTAGTCGGTGGAATTATCGGGTTCTTCGTCACAGGCTTCGGCAGCATTACCGAGGTGACCAACCACTCACTTTTCGGCATCTTCATGCTGAACCCATTCCATAACATCGTGCACATCGCTCTTGGTGGGCTCTGGCTGCTCGCGGCCTTCGCGCTCACCCCGGCCGGCACCGAGGGGATGAACGTCGCCATCGGTGGCACCTACGCACTAGCCACCGTGCTGGGCTTCTTTGGCTACTTCTCGCTGCTGTCCATCCCAGCCGGCGCGTCTGGGGACAACTTCCTCCACCTGGTGACCGCTCTGGTGACATTTGTATTCGGTTGTGGTCTGCTCAGGGCGATGGGTGGTGCTCAAGCCGCTACTGCGTAGGCGTACGAGGCGAGGCTCTTGGGGCCGTGACACCGAGACGCTGTCCTTGGCGTCCACCGGCTAGCGTAAGACGGTGACTGATGTGCCGTATCGCTGCGTAGCGCGCACCGCTGTGGGCTTGTTCCGGGCGCTGGATCTACAGATCGACGTCGTCGGGCGGGAGCACGTGCCGGCTACCGGTGGTGCTGTGGTGGTGATGAACCACACCGGGTACTTCGATTTCGCCCTCGCGGCCATGCCGTTCTGGCGCGAGAGTGGCCGGTTCGTGCGTTTCATGGCCAAGCAGGAGGTCTTCAGCCATCGGGTAACAGGGCCGTTGATGCGCGCCATGCACCACATCCCGGTCGATCGCGCGGCCGGGGCGGCGTCCTTCCGGGCAGCGGTCGACGCGCTGCGCGCGGGTGAGTTGGTGGGAGTGTTCCCCGAGGCGGGGATCAGCCGCAGCTTCTGCCTCAAGGAGTTCAAGTCCGGCGCCAGCCGGATGGCCCGCGCTGCAGGCGTCCCACTGATTCCGGTGACGCTGTGGGGCAGCCAGCGGGTATGGACCAAGGGTCGCAAGCCGAGCATCGGCGTGGCGCGCCACGTACCGATCAGCATCACCATCGGCGCACCACTGCAACCCAGCCGCGGGCGGGGCACCGACACCGCCCTGCTCGACGCGATGAGCGCGTTGCTCGACGAGACCCGGGCGCGCTATCCCGACCCGCCGGGTGACGATCCCTGGTGGATGCCGGCGCACCTTGGGGGCACCGCGCCCACGCCGCAACAAGCCGCCGAGTTGGACGCCGCCGACCTGTTGGAGCGAGCGCAGCGCCGCACCCGCTCGTGAGTGGGAAACAGTGTTATAACACTGTTTCCCACTCACGACCGAGCCGCGGCTCGCGCCTGGGCCTGCGCGCGGCGCTGCTCGAATCGGCTGGCCTGTGCGTCGAGTTGGCTGAGGAACTCGGCTAACTCGAGGCGGGCTTTCTCGCCCTCCGCGTCGAGGCCCTCAAGGTCGAAGACCCCCCAGTGCCGGAGCAGCGGCAAGATCACCTCATCGTGGTGGATCCGCAGGTCATAGATGCCGGCCCGGGCGATCTGCGCGGCTTTGCGGGCAAACCCGGGGATGACGATGCCGGGCATGTTGAACGCGACGACCTCGTCGGTGATCGCACGCAGGGTGGGGCCGGGGGAGACGTCGAGGGCGGCCTTGAGCAGGTTGCGGTAGAAGACCATGTGCAGGTTCTCGTCGGTGGAAACCCGGGTGAGCAGCCGTTCGGCGATGGGGTCGCCGGCATAGCGGCCAGTGTTGCGATGCGAAATCCGGGTGGCGAGCTCCTGGAAGGAGACGTAGGCCAGGACATGGAGCAGTGGCGCCTCCTGGGTGTCGTAGCCGGTTTGCATGACCTGCATCCGGGCCCGCTCCAGCTCCACTGGATCGACGCCCCGGGTGACCAGCAGGTAGTCGCGGATGCAGTAGGCGTGCCGACCCTCCTCGGCAGTCCACCGGTGCACCCAGGTCCCCCAGGCGCCGTTGCGTCCGAAGGCGCGCTCGATCTCCCGGTGATAGCTGGGCAGGTTGTCCTCGGTGAGGAGGTTGACTTCCAATGCGGTCCGGGCGATGGGTGACAACCCCGACTGCTCGGGGTCCCAAGCCTGCCCGCCGAGGTCGGCGTAGTCGCGGCCGAGACTCCACGGCACGTACTCGTGCGGCATCCACTCTTTGGCGGCGGCCAGGTGCCGGTGGAGATTCTCGGTGACCACCGGCTCTAGTTCATGCAGTAACCGGACGGTGTCCGAGGTCGTCGTCATTAAGGTCCTCAGCAGCAGATCGGGACGGCCTAGAAGTACCACCGTAGCGTGTGGGCTCGCCCATCCCACTTGCCTACCACGTCATGATCGCGGTTTGTGGTGTGCCACGAGTACGCAGGGAGGTTCGGATGTAGAGGTCTGAGGCTTCGTGTGTGGTGCTGTGTTGGTGATGGAGGTGGGCCCTTCGGGACCG
>JAICSB010000720.1 GCA_025937115.1 Pseudonocardiaceae bacterium
GGTCTGGCCGTGCATGCCCGCGCCGGTCTGCCCTGCCCGGTATGCGGCGACACCGTCCGGGAGGTGTCCTTCGCTGACCGCGCCTTCCAGTACTGCCCGACCTGCCAGACCGGCGGCAAGCCGCTGGCCGATCGCCGGCTGTCCCGGCTGATTCGCTGATGGCGCCATCAGAGTGAACAGAGTCGGTTCACCCATGCTGCGGTGGCGCGCGCGGTTCGGTAGGGGTTCGCTTGCCCTGTGGTTCGATCTGCCCCCCCAACTCATCCTGCCGGCTCGCCATCTGAACGGAGAGCCTCGGGTAAGTGCGTGATGACAGCGTCGTGGTGCCGCTCGGTGGGAACGACGTGGACGGTGGAACTCCGGTCGGCCGACGAAGGGGTGCTGGGGCGCCCGGTGGAGTGGATCTGCTCCGGAGTGCCGACCCAGCAGCCGGCTCCGGAACACCACACTGCCGACCTGCTCGGCGAGCGCGACCTGCTGCTGTTCCCCGTCGAGCCTGGCGAACCAGCGCCACGGACCCGCAGCCGACGGCTGATCGGCTACGTCACTCGTGACCCCGAGGTGATGCGGCTGGCGCTGCTGCTTGCCGATGTCGTCGAGCCGGGGTGGGACCATCCCATGGTGGTGGCCGCTCGGTGGGTTCAGGCCGGCCACTCGGCCGATGCGGCGATGCCGTGGATCACCGCTGGGATGAACTGGCCGCAGGCGGCCGAGACCGTCATGCGGAAATCCTGCGCCCGGCCTGGCTGACGGCGGGCTGACCCGCCGTTGTCACCTGAGGCCGAGACCGCGACTATGGATTCGTGAACCAGCTCGGCCACCTCGCGATGGTGGGAGTCGTCGTCCTCGCCGTGGTGATCGCTACCGGGTTGATACTCCGGAGGCGACGGCGCCAGCCATTCGGCAGCGACGCCGATCGCGCCACGTACACCGCGCTGCACACCATGGCGCAGGCTTCGCCACCGCTGCGGGATCGGTTGTCGGCCGCCTCGGCGACTGCCGCGGCGCCGCATCTGCGGGCCTTGCTGAACTGCTCAGCCGTCGCGCTGACCAACGAGGAAAGCGTGATGCTGGCCTGGGACGGGGAGGCTCAGCATCACGCCGAATGGGTCGCCGAGGCGGCGCTGGAAGTGCTGAGCACCGGACGTCAGCAGGTCCGAAGCCAGCGTGAGATGGACTGTGGGCGCGCTGACTGCCCGATTCGTGCTGTCGTCGTCTGCCCGCTGGAGGTCGACGGCGGCGTCGTCGGGACCTTCGGGGTGGTCAGCCAGCGGCCCGCCGCGGCGGGCGTGATGAAGGCTGCCGCGGAGGTCGCGCGGTACGTCTCCAGCCAGCTGGAGCTCGCTGAGCTCGATGAGTCCCGATCCCGATTGGCTCATGCCGAGGTGCGGGCGCTACGCGCGCAGATTTCGCCGCATTTCATTTACAACGCGCTCACCACGATCTCCTCGACCGTCCGCACCGACCCGGAGGAGGCCCGTGAGCTGCTGATGGAGTTCGCCGAGTTCACCCGGTACTCCTTCCGCTCCGCTGGAGAGTTCACCACGCTTGCCGAGGAGCTCAACAACATCGACCGCTACCTGATCCTGGAGAAGGCCCGGTACGGGGAACGGTTGCAAGTGCGGTTGCAGATCGCGCCCGAGGTGCTACCGGTGGTATTGCCGTTCCTGGCGTTGCAGCCGCTGGTGGAGAACGCGGTACGGCACGGCTTGGCGGGTAAGCCCGGCGGCGGCACCGTGTCGGTCGTCGCCGAGGACGCCGGATCCGATTGCCTCATCAGCGTCGAGGACGATGGCATCGGGATGGATCCGGACCGGCTGCGTGACGAGATGACCGACTCACACGTCACGGGTGCGCA
>JAICSB010000710.1 GCA_025937115.1 Pseudonocardiaceae bacterium
ACCGTCGGCATGCCAGCGGTCCAGCCGGTTCAGTCGCACGTCGAGGTGCTTGACGTCGTCCATTGACTCCAGTGCGTCGACGCGATCGGCCAACCATGGGACGCGCCCGTGACAGCAACAGTCCCAGCACCATTCCGGCAGGGCCGCCACCGATGACAACGCAGGTCGAGTGCTGGGCCACAGGCGGCGCAGCGTGGGTTCCACATACCAGCGGACGAATGAGGCCGTCACCGCCCACCCGGCGGCGGCGTATAGCAAGAGGCTGAATTGGCCGAACAGCAGCGCCTGGCCGACGAGGGCGGTCAGCATCTCGAATACCTGGATCTACCGTTAGGAAAACAGGGAAGCGGCCGTCGCTGGCCGTCTCCTCCTGACCGTTCGTCGCATTGTCGGAGATCCACGATCGACCACGCTGCCAACTGTCCTGAATTGTCGGTGCGGTCTGCGATAATAGGCGGGTGACCACGGTTGAGGAGACCCGTATCAATGGGTTGCTCAATGCGCTGCGGGATGCCGAGACCGAGTGGCGACGTGGCTATGCCCGGGTTTTGCAGGTAGTCGCCACACTCGATCAGGAAAAGCCGGTCACCGGCTTCAGTACCACCGCACAAATGCTGGCGGCGGTGCTCAATCTCTCCAAGGGAGAGGCCAGCGCCCGCGCGGAACAAGCCAAGCTGCTGAGCCCACGCCGGTCGCTCATCGGGGAGGCGCTACCCCCGACGCTGCCCGCCACCGCCGCCGAACTCGCCGCCGGGGTCGTCTCACCCGCGCAGCTTCGGGTGATCACCGCGACCATGCGCCGCATCCCACCCGGTGCCCACCCCGAGGCCGTCGCCCAGGCCGAGGAAACCCTCGCTCACGCCGCGCGCCGGTTCGACCCGGCCGCACTGACCCGCATCGGCGACCGCCTGCTCGCCCACCTCGACCCCGACGGCGACCCACCCCGCGACGACCCCGAAACCACTCGTGAACTGCGGGTCCGCACCGGTGCCGACGGCGCTGTCAACCTCAACGGGCACTTGGACCCCGAAGGCGGCGCCCGGGTGCTGGAAGTCTTGAACTCCCTCAACGCCCGCCGCGCGCCTATCGACGGCGTGCCCGACGGGCGCAGTCTCGACCGCCGCAACGCCGACGCCCTCATCGAGGCCATGACCCGCAACCTCGACGACGGACAGTTACCCACCCAGGGTGGGCAACGCCCGCACCTGGTGCTCACCATGGGACTCAACGACCTGATCGACAGCCTTGGCTCAGCCCTGCTCGACACCGGCGGGCGGGTGTCCGCGGCCGAAGCGCGCCGGCTGGCCTGCGACTGCGGTGTGGTGCCCATGGTGTTGGGCAGCGACTCCATGCCCCTGGATGTCGGGCGCCAGCAACGCCTGGCCAGCACCGCGCTGCGCGAGGCGTTGGCACAACGCGATCAAGGCTGCGCCTTTCCCGCGTGCACCCGGTCACCCCGCTACTCCCACGCCCACCACATTCGCAGCTGGCTCGATCTCGGCGACACTGCTCTGCACAATATGTGCCTACTGTGCGAATACCACCACACCATCGTCCACCGCCAAGGCTGGCACATCAAACTCAATGCGCGCGGGTACCCGGAATTCATTCCACCAACCACGGTAAGCCCCACCAGACAACCACTTCACGACCCACTGCGGCAATGAGGTAACACCCGCTGCCTGGGGTATGCCTTGGTGACGTCGAACCGATCGACTCGCGCGGCGAGCTCCAGCGGCTGGCTGGCCAGGAGTGCGCCCCTTCTTGAGGCCAGACGTGCAGGGGCGGCTGTCTCAGTTCCACCGTGGCCCGCTGCTATCGGTAGACCGGCCGTCAGTTGCCTATTCTCCGGGCGAGCGTGTGTCGGCCGGGACCATTGAGCTCGTCGGTGATGCCGCGGCGACCGGCAATGGCCAAG
>JAICSB010000084.1 GCA_025937115.1 Pseudonocardiaceae bacterium
ACCGTCGGTCCACAGCGACTGGTGAGTGTGCATCCCGGAACCGTTGTCCCCGAACAGCGGCTTGGGCATGAATGTCACGGTCTTCCCGGCCGCCCATGCGGTGTTCTTGATGATGTACTTGTAGAGCTGCAGGTCGTCGGCGGCGTGCAGCAGCGTGTTGTACCTGTAGTTGATCTCCGCCTGACCCGCGGTGCCCACCTCGTGGTGTGCCTTTTCCACGCTGAAACCGCACCCGATGAGATGCGTCACCATCGCGTTACGCAGATCGGCGAAATGGTCGGTCGGCGGCACCGGGAAGTAGCCGCTCTTGTAGTTGACCTTGTAGCCTTGGTTGCGCCCGTCTTCTTCGGCGCCGGTGTTCCACCAGCCGGCGACAGAGTCGATCTCGTGGAACGCGCTGTTGGGCGTGGTGTCGAAGCGCACCGAGTCAAAGCAGTAGAACTCGGCCTCAGGACCGAAGTAGGCGGTGTCGGCGATACCGGTGGAGGCCAGGAACTCCTCGGCCTTGCGGGCGACGTTACGGGGGTCCCGGCTGTAGGCCTCCCGGGTGAACGGATCATGCACGAAGAAGTTGATGTTCAGCGTCTTCTGCACCCGGAACGGATCGATACGTGCGGTCGCGGGATCGGGCATGAGCAGCATGTCCGACTCGTGAATCGACTGGAACCCGCGCACCGAGGAGCCGTCGAAGGCCAGGCCCTCTTCGATGACGTCGGCGTCGAGGTACGCGGCCGGGACCGTGAAATGCTGCATGACGCCCGGCAGGTCGCAGAAGCGGACGTCGATGAACTCGACATCCTCATCGGCGATGAAGCGCAGGACCTCATCGGAGTTGGAGAACACCGTCGTTCACTCCTTCGTGCGCTGTGCGGTGGATCGGCGTGATCGGTCAGGTCGCTCGCGGAGAACCTAAGAGCGCGGTGTTGCGCGACCATTACCTCGATGTTTCGCCAAGGTTAAAGGGCAGGTGGTGGGCGACGCTAGCCCATCGACGGCATACCCTAGTCGAGTGAGTAGATGGACCCAGAGCTGGCTGACCGGCCCGGCCGAGCAAGTCCCGGAGAACCCGACCACGGACACCGACGGACCGGGCTACCCCGGTCAGCGGCTCGGGCTGCCCGAGCGCGGACCAGGCTCGGCTGCCGGCTTCGGGCCCCGCATTGTGGCCATCGTGATCGACTGGCTGCCCTGCTCTGTGGCGGCACAACTGCTGACGAAAAATCCGGCGTTCTCAGCCCTGGCGCTGTTCGCGGCTATCACGGTGCTCTCGATCGCGATCGCAGGTCGTACCGTTGGGCACGCCGCGGCCGGACTACGGGTGGCGCTGCTGGACGGGCGCCGAGCCGGATTCGGTGCCGCGGTGGTCCGCACGGTGCTGCTGTGCCTGTTGATTCCACCGGTGGTGTACAACATCGACGGCCGCGGCCTGCATGACCGCGCGGCCGGGACGATTGTGCTGCGGAGTCGCTGAGCGTTCAGCGCCGGCGCACGGCGCGCTGCACGTTGCGCATCTTGGCGCCCGGTGGCATGGGTCCCTTGGGCATCGCGGCACCACGGGTGGCCAGGATCGCCAGCTTGCTCTCCAGCACGGCGATCTGCGCCTTGTCGACATTGCGCGGCAGTTTGGCCAGATGCCGGGGCAGTTTGGCGAGTGGAACCTGGTTTTCGCCGCTGCCCACCGTGACGTCATAGATCGGAACGTCGCCGATCAGTCGCGCTACTCGCTTCTTCTCCTGAGCCAGGAGTGGCTTGAGCCGATGCGGGGCTCCCTCGGCGACCAGTACGACTCCGGGGCGCCCAATGGCTCGGTGTACGGCGTCGAGTTGCGTGGTGCCCGCCACCGCGGGTGTCACCTTCCACCCACCGCGCAAATTCTCCAGTGCCCAGGCCGCAGCGCCTGGCTGGCCTTCCGCCTTGGCGAACACGTTGCGTTGAACGCGCCGCCCGAAGATCAGTACCGCACCGAACACGCCGAGCGTGACTCCCAGCGGTAGGGAGATCCACTGCTGACCGAACACGAAACCCACGCCGAACGCCACCGCTGTGATGCCCAGGAACACCCCGATCATCAACGGCAGCAGGACCTTGTCCTCGCGGCGCTGAATATTGAAGGCTTCCAGGACCTGTGCCCGGCGTTGCTTGGACGCGGCGCGGGCCTCCTGCTTGGCGGCCTTCGCCGCCTCTTTGTTCTTAGTCGCGGCTGCCGGCTTTGGGGGCGGTTTGGCGGGCATGCCTCATAGAATACGTGCAGATCACCGAGGCTTCGATACCCGACCTCCACGGTGCGCGACCGCCTGCGCATAGAGCCGGCCGGCCCGGTAGGACGATCGGACCAGAGGTCCGGCCAGCACCCCGGTAAAACCCATCAGCTCAGCGGCGTGGGCGTGTTCAACGAACTCCGCGGGCGGGATCCAGCGCGCCACCGGATGGTGCCGAACCGAGGGCCGCAGATACTGGGTGAGGGTCAGCAGCTCGCATCCCGCGGCATGCAGGTCGGCCATCGCGGCAGTGACCTCCTCGCCCTCCTCACCAAGACCCAGGATCAGGTTGGACTTGGTGACCGATCCGGCATCGCGAGCAGCCCGCAGCACGTCCAGCGATCGCTGGTAGCGAAACGCCGGCCGGATCCGCTTGAAGATCCGGGGCACCGTCTCCAGGTTGTGCGCCAACACCTCGGGCGCGGCGTCGAACACTTCGCGCAGCTGCTCGGGTCGGCCGGTGAAGTCCGGGATGAGCAGCTCCACCCCGGTGCCGGGGTTGAGCGCGTGGATCTGCCGGACGGTTTCGGCGTACAGCCAGGCAGCACCGTCGGGCAGATCGTCCCGGGCTACCCCGGTCACTGTCGAGTACCGCAGCCCCATCGCCTGCACCGATTCGGCGACCCGTCGTGGCTCGTCGCGGTCCAGCGGGGCGGGGCGGCCGGTGTCGATCTGGCAGAAGTCGCAGCGCCGGGTGCACTGATCGCCGCCGATGAGAAAAGTGGCCTCCCGGTCCTCCCAGCACTCGTAAATATTGGGGCAGCCGGCGGCTTCGCAGACCGTGTGCAGCCCCTCCCTGCGCACCAAGCTCTTCAGCTCGCGAAACGACGGGCCCATCGTGGCCCGGGTCCGGATCCACGGCGGCTTGCGCTCGATCGGTGTTGCGCTGTTGCGAACCTCCAGACGCAGCAGTTTGCGCCCACCGGGGTCGGGTTTTGAGGGTGCCGTGGTCACCAGTGCCACCCTACGCGGGGTCCGGTGTCACGCCGGTCAGCTCCGCGGTGCGTTCCCAGAGCAGCCAGGCGGTGTGCTCGTTACGCGCGGCGTGGCTCGCCGCAACCCGGCCGGGGGCTCCCCGGGTCTGCCCGAGGCTGATCGGGCCGAAGTACTCCCCGCTGCGGACGTCGACTGCAGTGGCAGCGTAGAGCTGCGGCAACGTACCCGCGACGACGCCCTGACTGATCAGCTTGTTGGCCCACCGCGCGACTTCGGCGAACCGCCGGGCTCGCCGCATCCGGGCGACGTTAGGCACCAACTCAGTGTCAGTGAGGCCGGGATGGGCTGCGACCACGCACAGGTCCCGCCGGGCTCCTTGAGCCCGCCGGTCCAGCTCGAAGGTGAACAGCAGGTTGGCTAGTTTCGACGCGCTGTACGCGGCGACCGAGTTGTATCGCCGGTGCTCGAAGTTCAGATCCCCGACGTCCAGGCCACCGCCCCGGTGCGCGAGGCTGGATACCGTGACTACCCGGGCACCGGGTTGCAGGGCCGGGGCCAGCAACCAGGTCAGTGCGGCATGCCCGAGGTGGTTGGTGCCGATCTGCAACTCGAAGCCGTCCACGGTGAGCCGCGGCGGAGACGCCATCACTCCGGCGTTGTTCACCAGCACGTCCAACCGGTCCCTGGTGATCGCGCGGACCTCGTCTGCGGCCTTGCGGACGGAGGTGAGGTCCGCCAGGTCGAGCTGGATCAGCGTGGCATCCGCCCGGCCGGACTTGGCCCGCACCCGGTCCACCGCCGCCTGCCCGCGTTGCGGATCGCGGCAGGCCATCAGCACCGTCGCTCCGCGCCCGGCGAGCACCATGGCGGTCTGCAGGCCCAGACCCGAGTTGGCTCCGGTGACAAGCACTGTGCGGCCGGCCTGATCGGGCACATCGGCCGCGCTCCATCCGCTCACTGCCGGCACCTTCCATGTGTACATGACCATTGGGTAGTGACGTCGTGGACGTGAGGTTACGCCGGTCAGGGGTATCCATCGGCTACTTCAGCGCAGCTGCCAGCGCCGCCGGCAGGGTCGGATGCTGGAACGGGTAGCGGTGTCTGCGCAGTACCGCAGGCACCGCGCGCTGCCCCGTGAGCACCATCTGGTCCACGAGTTCTGCACCGCGGATCAGACGCAGCGCAAAACCAGGCACCACCAGCGGGGCCGGCCGGTGCATCGCCTCGCCTACCGCCTTGGTGAACTCCTGGTTGGTCACCGGCTCTGGGCCGCTGAGATTGACCGGACCGGACAGCTCGTCGTGTTCCACGGCGAAGCGGATCGCACCGACTTCGTCGTCCAGCGAAATCCACGGCATGTACTGCGCTCCGTTGCCCAGCCGGCCACCCAGCCCGACCGCGAACAGGGGCTTGAGCTGTCCCATCAAGCCGCCGGATGGAGAGATCACCAGGCCGGTGCGTAGCCGCACCACCCGTGCCCCGGCCCGTTCCGCGGTCGCCGTGGCTGCTTCCCAGTCGCGGCAGACTCCAGCGAGAAACCCCGCACCTGCCGGGGCGGTCTCGTCGACCTCCCGGTCTCCGGTGTCGCCGTAGTAACCCACCCCGGAGGCATTGACCAGCACCGGAACCCGATGCTCGGCGACCGCGGCGGCGAGTACCTCGGTGGGTGCGATCCGGCTGTCCCGGATGGCCTGCTTGAACTCCCCGGACCAGCGCCGGTCGGCCATCGCCGAGCCGCACAGGTTGACCACCGCGTCGACGCCATCCAACGTGCCCGCATCCATCGTTGCCGCCGACGGGTCCCAAGCCCGCTCGTCCGGATTACGCGCCCGCCCCCGCACCAACCGAACCACGTCATGACCAGCCTGCCGCAGCAACCGAACCAACGCACTACCAATCAATCCCGACGACCCCGCGATCGCAACGCGCATGTGCATCTTCTCCTACCCGACCGCCATTCGGCTCCGAATGGCGGTCCTGAAGAGCCCAAAACCGCGATTCGGAGCCGAATGGCGGGGTTCTTGTGCGGGGGAGGGTTACAACTCGAATATGCCGGCGGTAAGGCGCTGTTTGATGGTGTTGAGGAATCGGGCGGCGTCGGCACCGTCGACGAGCCGGTGATCGTAGGACAGCGCCAGGTACATGATCGAGCGAACTGCGATCGTGTCGCCGTCCTCGCCGGCGAGCACGACCGGCCGCTTGACCACACTGCCCGTACCGAGGATCCCGACCTGCGGTTGCAGGATGATCGGTGTGTCGAACAGTGCCCCTCGCGAGCCGGTGTTGCTCAGGGTGAACGTGCCGCCGCTCATCTCATCTGGAGTGATCTTGTTCGTTCTGGTCCGCTCGGCGAGGTCGGCGATCCGGCGGGCCAGTCCGGCGATGTTGAGATCACCCGCGTCGTGAATCACCGGCACGAGCAGGCCGCGCTCGGTGTCCACGGCGATGCCGAGGTGCTCCGCGCCGTGGTAGGTGATTTCGCCCTTGTCGGTGTCGATCGAGGCATTGACCTTCGGGTACTGCTTGAGTGCCTCGACCGTGGCTTGGGCGAAGAATGGCAAGAACGACAGCTTGACGCCTTCTCGGGCCTCGAAGTCCCTTTTGGTTCGGTCACGCAGCCGGGCGAGACGGGTGATGTCCGCCTCCACCACGGTGGTGAGCTGCGCGGAGATCTGTAGCGACTCGACCATCCGCTTGGCGATGACACTGCGCATCCGGGACATCTTCTCGGTTGCGCCACGCAGCTCGGAGACCGTTGCCGGTAGCTTGGCCGAGCGCGGTGTCGCGGTGGGCGGCGGTTGCTGCGGTTCGGGCGTGGCCGGCGGTGGTTGCGGCGCAGCCGGCTCGGGGTCGGGCGTTTCGACCGCAGCGAGTACGTCCTGTTTCCGGATCCGGCCGCCGACTCCGGTGCCCTGCACGGTCGACAGGTCAACACCGTGCTCGCCCGCGAGCTTGCGGACCAGGGGTGTCACATACGGCGCGCCGCCCGCCGCTCCGTCGTATCCACCGCTCCCTGATCCGGCGGCGCGGTCGGCGGGCTGCGCTGGCTCGGCGCTTTGTGGGGACGGATCCGGCGTGCTTGGTGTGGGCGCCCCGCTCGGAGCGTCACTGTCGCCCACCGTGGCCAGGGTGGCGCCGATGGCAACGGTCTCGTCTTGCGCAGCGATGATCTCCAGTACGGTGCCCGCAACCGGCGAGGGAATCTCGGTGTCGACCTTGTCGGTGGATACCTCGACGAGAGGTTCATCCATTGCCACGGTGTCACCGACCTGCTTGAGCCACCGGGTCACCGTTCCCGCGGTGACGCTTTCGCCCAGCGCGGGCATCGTCACGGCTGTCCCGGAGCCAGTCGACGGCGGTGGCGGCGCGGCGGGTCGGGGCGGTGGTTGCGTTGACGGGGGGCGACTCTCCGGCTGAGGGGACTCGGCCGGCGCGGACTTGGGCTGATCGGCGGGATCACCGATCACGGCGAGCTCCGTGCCGACCTCGACGGTCTCGTCCGCGGGTACAACGATCCGCTGCAGCACGCCGGCCGCCGGCGAGGGGATCTCGGTGTCGACCTTGTCGGTGGACACCTCGACCAAAGGCTCGTCCACGTCAACGGTGTCACCTTCGTTTTTGAGCCAGCGCGTCACCGTTCCTTCGGTGACGCTCTCGCCTAATGCAGGCATCGCCACGGAGTACGCCATCGGTTGCCTCGACTCCTCAGTTTTCCGCAGGTATCCGCAGGTAATTGTCAGCCGTGCGCGTGCAGCGGCTTGCCGGCCAGGGCGAGGTGCGCCTCACCGAGCGCCTCGTTCTGCGTGGGGTGGGCATGCACCAGCGCAGCGACGTCCTCCGGGTAGGCCTCCCAGTTGACGATCAACTGGGCCTCGCCGATCAGCTCGCCGACTCGGTCGCCGACCATATGCACTCCCACTACCGGACCGTTCTTGGCGCGTACCAGCTTGATCGCGCCCCTGGTCTGCAAGATCTGGCTGCGTCCGTTGCCGGCCAGGTCGTAAATGATCGTCTCGATGTCTCCGTGGCGGTCCTTGGCCAGCGCTTCGGTGAGGCCCACCGAAGCTACCTGCGGCTCGCAGTAGGTCACCCGCGGGATACCGTCCTCGTCGATCGGGGCAGGAGTACGCCCAGCGATGTCTTCGGCGAGAAAGATGCCCTGAGCGAACCCCCGATGGGCGAGTTGTAGCCCGGGCACGATGTCCCCCAGCGCATACACCCCCGGAAGGTTGGTACGCAGCCGCTCGTCGGTGAGCACGAAACCGCGGTCCATCGCCACGGCGGCCTCCGCATATCCGGCCTCCGCGGTATTCGGTCCGCGGCCCACGGCGACCAACAGCAAATCGGCCTCGAGCTGCTCCCCGGACTCCAGGCTCACGGTGACTCCGGCTGCGGATTGGGTCGCACCCGTGAACCGCACTCCGGTCTTGAAGGTGATACCTCGACGCCGGAAAGCTCGCTCCAGTTGCTTGGAACAGAAATCGTCCTCGGCGGGGACAAGCCGTGGCAGCGCCTCGACGACGGTCACCTCGGCCCCGAAGGAGCGCCACACGCTGGCGAACTCGACACCGATGACGCCGCCGCCCAACACCACCACGCGGTCCGGCACAAAGTCGAGGTTCAGCGCCTGATCGCTGGTGATGAAGCGGCCGCCGATCTCGAGGTCGGGTAGGGACTTGGCATAGGAACCGGTTGCCAGCACGATGCTGCGGCCGGTATAGCGCTGCCCATCGACGTCGACGGTGTCTGGCGCGACGAACTTGCCGGTGCCCTCGACGTAGCGGATCCCTCGGGAGGACACCAACCCCTGCAGGCCCTTGAACATCTTGGCGACGACGCCATCCTTGTACTTGTTGACGCCCCCCATGTCGATGCCCTCCAGGGCGGTCTTCACCCCGAACTTATGGCCGTCGCGAGCAGCGTCGGCGACCTCAGCAGCCTGCAGCAGCGCCTTGGTGGGGATGCAGCCACGGTGCAGGCAGGTGCCGCCCAGCTTGTCCTTCTCCACCAGGACGACCGACAGACCGAGCTGGGCAGCACGCAAGGCGCATGCGTAGCCGCCCGAGCCGCCACCGAGGATCACCAGATCGGCGGTGCTTGCTGAAGTCTCTGTCACTGAGACACTCCTGGGGCAGACGTCGGTGAGGTCGTATTGCGCGCCACGGCCATCTTGTCACCACAGCCGGACCGCCGCAGACGTGGGCGATATCACCGGTGATGGGCCTCGCTGGGTCCTCTGAGCTGGCGGGATCGGCGCGCAAGGCGCATCTGCAGCACCTCGGGAACCAGATCAGCCTCGGTCGGCGATATCGGCGAGGACAGCGGCCAGGGTGCGCACCGGTACGCCGGTGCCGCCTTTGCCGGTGTATCCCCACGGTGAGCCGCTGTTGTAGGCGGGGCCGGCGATGTCTAGATGTGCCCAGGGGATGTCATCGGCGACGAACTCGGACAGGAATACCCCGGCGGTGAGCATGCCGCCCCAGCGATGGCTCGCCACGTTGGCGATGTCAGCGAGCTTGGAGTCCAGATCGGAACGCAGGTGTTCGGGTAGCGGCATCGCCCAGCCGTTCTCGCCGACCTGCTGGGAGATCGCGGTGATGCGGTCGCGAAACTCTGGAGTACCCATGATCCCCGGGGTGCGGTTGCCCAGTGCGACGATCTGAGCGCCGGTGAGGGTGGCGGTGTCGATGAGATAGTCCGGGGCGTCCTGCGCCGCTCGAACCAGTGCGTCGGCGAGAATCAGCCGGCCCTCGGCGTCGGTGTTGAGCACTTCGACGGTGGTGCCGCCGTACATCGTGAGGACGTCCCCAGGTCGGTAAGCGGTGGCCGAGGGCATGTTCTCAGCCATCGGCACGGTGGCGATCACTTCCACCGGGAGTTCCAGCCGGGCGGCGAGCACCGTGGTGACGACTACGGCGGCCGCGCCCGCCATGTCCATGGTCATCTCGTCCATCTTCGCCGCCGGCTTAATCGAGATGCCGCCGGTGTCGAAGGTGACTCCCTTGCCGACCAGGGCCACCTTCGCTTTCGACGTGGCCGGCGCGTAGTGCAGTCGGACCAGCCGCGGCGGACGAGACGAGCCGCCGCCGACGCCGAGGATGCCGCCGTATCCGTGGCGCCGCAGGGCCTTCTCGTCAAGCACCTCGGTGCGCAGGCCGGCCGCCTGTGCCATCGTCACGGCGCGATCGGCGAACGAGGCCGGGTAGAGGTCGTTGGGCGGGGTGTTGACCAGGTCCCGCGCAGCGGTCACCGCTTCGGCAATGGCGACGGCTCGGGCGAGGTCCGCTCTCGCCCCTGCGCTGCTCGCCGAGGGCACCGACAGGTCCATCTGGCCTAGCGGCCCGTCGCCGTTGCGGGACCGATAGGCGGTGAACGCGTAGCTGCCCAGCGCAGTGCCCTCCGCGGCGGCGGCCAGGTCGATCCGGGACAACGTGGTGACGGCCCGAGCGGTGCCGGCCAGCGCCCGGGATGCCGCGCCAGCGGCTCGGCGCACCTGCTCGCTGGTGGGCTGGCCGTCGACCTCGCCGAGGCCAGTGGCGATCAGCAACGGAGCACTGATGGCTCCGCGAGTCGGTACCTTGATCACCTCGTCGGCCTTGCCTTTGGCACCGAGCATGGCCAGCAGGTCGGTGAGCGCCCCGTCGAACGCTGCATCGACCTCATCGCTACCCGGTAGGAGTCGGGGACCCCCTTCGCCGGACATGGTTCCGACCACAAGGGCATCGACGGTCGCGGTGGTCACCGAGTCATCGGTGAGGCGCAGCGTCGGGGTGGTCACGGTGATCTCCTCGTTGATCTCGTCAGAGGATTGAACGCATCGGTTGTGGAGCGGTGTCCCGGTAGAGGTAGCGTTCCATAGCCGTGACTACCGACCTGCACCGCGGACCC
>JAICSB010000165.1 GCA_025937115.1 Pseudonocardiaceae bacterium
ACATCGGCAGCCTGTCGATCTACGCAGGCTGCTCACCGGGCCGGCTGGGTGAGGTGGCGGTGGTGATCGGTGACGTACTGGTCGCCGTGGCCCGGGACGGTCTGTCCGCCACTGAGCTGGCTCGTGGCAAGGGGCAGCTGCGTGGTGGGCTGGTGCTGGGCCTGGAGGATGCGCCGTCGTGGATGACTCGGATCGGGATGGCAGAGCTCAATCACGGCGAGCACGACACCGTCGAAGAGGAGCTTCGACGGATCGACGCGGTGACTGTGGAGCAGGTCGGTGCGCTCGCCCGTGAGCTGCTACGCCAACCGATCACCGCTGCCGTGGTAGGCCCTTACGCTGACGCCGATGATCTGCCCGACGAGATAGCGGAGTTGATCGCATGACCCCCGGGGAGCAGATGCCCGCTGCGAAGCGCTCGGCGGACAACCCCATCCGGGTCGGGGTGCTCGGGGCGCGCGGTCGGGTGGGGACCGAGGTGTGCAAGGCGGTGGACGCCGCTGAGGATATGGAACTCGTCGCGATGGTCGATGCGGGCGACTGGATGTTCAACGTCGCCGACGCGGGCGCAGAGGTCGTCGTCGACTTCACTCATCCCGACGTGGTGATGGATAACGTGCGCTTCTGCGTTGACCAGTCCATTCACGCCGTCGTGGGCACCACTGGTTTCACCGAGGCTCGGATGACCCAGGTCCGCGAATGGCTCGCGCCCAAGCCCGATCTCGGGGTGCTGATCGCCCCCAACTTCGCGATCGGGGCGATACTGTCGATGCGTTTCGCTGCAATGGCCGCCCGATTCTATGAATCGGTGGAGATCGTGGAACTGCATCACCCGGGTAAGGCCGACGCACCGTCGGGTACCGCTGCTCGCACGGCCGCGCTGGTCGCCGCCGCACGCGCGCGGGCCGGAATGGGAGCGCCTCCGGATGCCACTACCCGGGGCCTAGCTGGTGCCCGCGGCGCAGACGTCGACGGCGTGCGGGTGCATGCGGTCCGGTTGACCGGGCTCGTTGCGCACCAGGAGATACTGCTGGGTACCGAGGGCGAGACATTGACGATCCGCCACGACACGCTGGATCGCTGTTCGTTCATGCCCGGTGTCCTGCTAGCCGTCCGCTCAGTCCTCAACCACCCAGGCCTGACCGTAGGCCTAGAACCCCTACTCGATCTCTAGCCCCCGCGTCCCCTCTGATCGCCATTCGGAGCCGAATTGCGACGCTGACCGCTTGTAGACCGCCATTCGGAGCCGAATTGCGATATCGGCGACGCGATTAGCTGCGTCGGGTGAGGGCGGCGCGGACCATGTGGGCCGGGTCGTTGAGCAGCTGGGCGGTGACGAACACGATTTCCCAGCCTGCGGCTTGCACCCGGTTGAGCCGATCCCGGTCTCGATTGAGCGCCCACAGCTCGCCGTCCCGCCAGGAGCCGTCGTACTCCACCGCGACCTTGTGCTCTGGGAAAGCCAGGTCGGCGCGGGCGAGCCGACCGCTGCCGTCCTCGATCCAGTACTGCGGCACGGGGTGCAGGCCGTCGAGCACAAGCCACACCCGGACCCGCGATTCCGGTCGAGACTCCGCCCTTGGATCGGCAAGCTCGATGGCGCGGCGGGCCAGCACGATGCCCTTGTCCGAGCGTCCCTCGACCATCCGGACGACCTGCG
The DNA here is from genome assembly GCA_025937115.1 of Pseudonocardiaceae bacterium. Next base: position 1,661 of record JAICSB010000165.1, read on the forward strand.
GCAATGCCACCAACCCGGCCCGCAGCACGGCATCGAGGTCGGCGACGGCATCCGGCAGCGGCCGGTCGAGCAACAGATCGAGCGTGGTCCGCAGCGGGGTTGCGACGGCAACCTCCGACCACGGTGTGCACTCGTGGGGTCGGACGGCGGTTCGCCGCACGTTCAGCCCAGCGCGCCGGGCAATGCGAGTGCTGTCCGGGACCACGACCTGCACGCAATCTTCAGCGCGGGCCAACTGCACACCCCACAGACCAGCCGCCGACTTGCCGGTGATCACAGTCTCAGGTGGTAGCGCGAGTGCTGCGGCTGCGCAGCGCAAGTCGTGCGACAGCGGCTCGCTGCGGTGTGCGTAAACGCCCTGGAACAGCCGCCGCACTGTCTCCGCGCAACTGGCTGCGGGTCAGCGCACCCATGACTACCGCGTCAGTGCCCTTGAAAACCGGTGCGGGATCCCTGAGTTTGATCTCTTTGGCCATAGCCGGCAACTGTGCCGCCATCCGCCGAATCGATCAAACGCCCATCCACAGGCAAGCCAAGTTATCCACAGGAAGCCTGGGTCATTCCGTCATTCGGCTCCGAATGGCGACGGCCGGGGTGCTGTCGATCGCTATTCGGCTCCGAATGGCGATCGGGGCGACGGTGAGTTAGGTGAGAGTGAGGTCTAGGGGGCCGGTTAGGCGGATTTCACGGAGCGCGCGGCCGGCGGCGTCGAGGGTGCGGATGGTGCCGTCGGGGTTCCAGCCGGCGCGCCGGTAGAAGCTCAGCGAGGCCGGGTCCTCGGCGGGCACCCAGGCGATTCCCCGAGTAGCTCCGGCGTCGCGTAGCACCGCCGCGACGGCAGCGAGCAAGCGGCCGCCGTGGCCTCGGCGTCCCCACCTGGGCTCTACCAGCAGGGTGCTCACCAGCACGGTCCGTGCCGCGTCAGGCGGCAACGCGCCATCGGCAGCGGCCACGTCCTCCTCGGGCGCCGGACCGGCCACCACGAATCCGACCGGATCGTCGCCTTCGGTGGCGATCAACACCGTCGCCCCACCCTCGAGCGCGTCGGCCCAGACTTCCCGCAGGTGCGGTGCATCCAGCTCGTCGAGGGTGCCGGGCGGCAACAGCTCGGAGTAAGCGGCGCGCCAGGTGGCGGCATGCAGCGCGGCCAAGATGGGAACGTCCTCAGATGTCGCCGCGCGCACCCGAGCCACTGCCATACCACTCACGGTATGCGGTAGCCGGAACGCAGACGTATCCGGGCGCTAGCGCCGGAACTGTCGGTGCCGGATGGCAGCATCAGTGACCGTGGAGATCGTGGGACAAGACAGTGCGCGGCGCACCGCGCTGGCCGCGCAGGGCTTTGCCGATCCGCGCCCAACCGGGGTGGCGACTCGGCGGCATCTGGTCCGGGTGCTGGGTCGGATCCGGTTGCTGCAGTTGGACTCGGTCACCGTGCTGGCCCGGGCGCACTACCTGCCGATGTTCAGCCGGCTGGGTCCATATTCAAGGGAACTGCTTGACGCCGCAGCCTGGGGGCGCCCGATGCGCCGTCCTCGGCTGCTGGCGGAGTGCTGGGCGCACGAGGCAAGCCTGGTTCCGGTTGGCGACTGGCCGCTGTTGCACTCGGGAGCAAAGGACCCCGGCTGGTGGCGACGGTATGGCGAGCTGGCGCAGCGAGCCCCAGAGCTGGTCTCAGCAGTGCTGGATGCGGTCAAGGAATACGGCCCGGTCGGCGCAGGCACGTTGGAACGGGAATTGGGTGCGGGGGTCCGTGCAGTACCTGGATCATGGTGGAATCGGACCGACACAAAACGGATCTGTGAGTGGCTGTTCGGTATGGGCGAGCTCGTCGCCGGTACCCGGCGTGGCTTCGAGCGGCTCTATGACCTGCCGGAGCGGGTGCTCCCAGCGGAGGTACTCGGCCGCCGAGTCGACGCTGAGCAGGGCGCCCGTGAGCTGATCGCGCGGGCTGGTTCCGCGCTGGGCGTAGCCACCGAAGCTGACTTGCGGGACTACTACCGGTTACCACCGGAGCGCAGCCGCAAGGCGGTCACGCAGCTCGTGGAAGCCGGCGAGCTGCAACCGGTGAGGGTCAGGGGCTGGCGGGCACCGGCGTACCGGCACCGTGATGCTCGCACGCCGCGACGGATCACCGGTGCCGCACTGTTGTGCCCGTTCGATCCGCTGATCTGGGACCGGGCGCGCACTGAGCGGCTTTTCGGCTTCCGCTACCGGGTCGAGATCTATGTCCCGGAGCACCGGCGTAGCCACGGCTACTATGTGTTCCCCTTTCTCCTGGACGGCGAGCTGGTCGCCAGAGTCGACCTCAAGGCTGACCGTTGCGCAGGTCTGCTGCGGGTGCCGGGTGCTTTCGCCGAGCCCGGGATCGCCAATACTTCGCGAGTGGTCACCGAGCTCGCCGGGGCGCTGAAGGAGATGGCGCAATGGCTGGAGTTGGACGGGATCGCCGCCGGGCAGCGCGGGGACCTGGTCGCGGCACTGGGCAGCGCGACCAGGCGTGGCGCACTGGTCAGGATGGTGCCGCAGTGACCAGCGCGTCGCCTGACCCGGTCCGGGCCCGCACCCGCAGCGCGACCTCACCCTCGGCGGGCGGACCGCCGACCGGGAGGTCGCTGTGCGCGCGCCCCGACCCGGAGCTGACGTCCAGCTCGGCAAGGACGCCGGCGTGGATCCCGACTTGCAGCTGTCCCGAACCGGTGGTGAGCTCAAGTCCACCGGCGCTGGCGTCAACCACTGTGAGGTCGCCGCTGCCGGTGCGCGCGCTGACGTCGCGCGCGACAGCGCCAAGCCGGACGTCGCCGGAACCGGTCTGCACGGTTCCGCTGCCCTGCGTGCCCTCGACGCTGATCACGTCGACCTCCCCGGACCCGGTCCGCACCCGCAACTGGCCCGAGACCGTTCCCAACCGCACGTCGCCCGAGCCGGTGCGGACGTCGGCCGCTCCGCTGCAGCGTTGCGCCCGGACCTGTCCGGAGCCGGTGGCGGCATCGAGAGCGGCGGCCATTCCAGTAATGGCGACGTCCGCGGAGCCGCTTCGAGCGTTGATCGACGAGTCCGGCGGCGCGCTCACCTGGATTATCAGCGGCACAGTGCGCAGCGGAAGCTCCCGCGGTGTGCGTACGGTGAGTCGCTGCCCGGTGAAGTCGATCGTCGTGCGCCGCACCGCCTCGGCTGCCAGCTCGCCCGGAGCAGTGGCCCCGGTCTGCTCGCCCAACCAGTTCAGCAGGCCACCGATCCCTACCGCCCACGGCGGTTGGCTGGTCGGATCTGGGCGGATCTGTACAGCTACCTCAGGACCCGCAGTGCCTTCCTTTGGGCCGTCCTCCAGTGTGATATCCAGCCGTCCACTATCCAGCTCGACCGAGATGTCGATTGGTCCTTGGCACTCGAAGTCCTGTTGCCGAACCACCGATGCGTCGGTGTCGTCGTGTTCCACGAGTTCTCCTCAACGAGATAGCAGGTGGTCAGCCCTGGGTCCAGCCTTGGACCCGATTGCGGCTACGGTGATCGCCCGGTCCCCGCCGCGTCTCGTTCCACGGCTCGCCGCGCAATGCGCCGGCAACGGCTTGGGAGACCCAGGTGTTCAGGGACACGCCCTGCTCGGCGGCGGCCCGCTCAGCCTGACCCTTGAGCTGGTCGAACAGCCGCAGGGTCATCCGTCGGATGTCACCGCTGGCGTCGCCGAAGGGAGTTGCGCCTGGCTCGTTGGGCGGCGACGAACCTTCCGTCCGCGGATCGGTGCCATGGTTCCCGGTAGCACTCGAGCCGGTGTCGGATGGAGCGCTCACCGCGATCCGCACGTCACGGCCGTCCAGCCGCACCTCCACCACCCGGTCGTCCAGCGCCGCGGTGACCTCCGCGGCGAGGTCGGACAGCGCATTCATGATGGTCAAGCGGGCCGCGGGGCCCAGCGCGGCGCCCAGCCCGGCGGCGGTGTGGCGGGTCTGCTCATCGCCCGCCGACGCCGCGGCGGTGAGGTCTTCGCGCAGCTGCGAGATGTACGGAGTGAGATCCATGATGTCAAGCATGGCGTCACATCTGACGTCAGTCAAGACGCCACTGGTGTCGCAGTACGCTGCGGACGCTCGGAACCGCGGCCGTCTCGAGAGGAATGCACAGTGAGCCAAGCGCAGGAAGTTGACGGCGCCGCGAGCGCCACCGAAGCGCAAGTCAACGACCCACAGGTGAGCACCGTGACGTTGCGGGTCCAGCTCGTCGGTAAAACCGAGTTCTTCCCGCCCGCTGATGTGCCGTGGTCCACCGACGCCGACGGTGGGCAAGCACTCGCCGAGTTCGCCGGTCGGGCCTGTTACCAGTCGTGGCGTAAGCCCAATCCGGTGACCGCGACGAATGCCGGATACCTCCGACATATCCTTGAGGTCGGTCACCTTTCAGTGCTCGAACACGGCACGGTCAGCTTCTACCTCACCGGCGTGTCGCGGTCGTTGACCCACGAGCTAATCCGGCACCGGCATTTCTCCTACTCGCAGTTGTCTCAGCGCTACGTTCCCGAGCGGACCGCCGCGATGGTCGAGCCGGACGTCATCGCCAATGATCCCGAGCTGCACCAGCGGTTCCACGCCGCGGCCCAGGCCAGCCAGCAGGCCTACAACCACCTCCTCGCCGGTTTGGAAGAACGGTTCGCCGACGAGCCGAACGCCACGTTGCGCCGCAAGCAGGCCCGCCAGGCGGCCCGCTCGGTGCTGCCCAATGCCACTGAGACCCGCGTCGTGGTCACCGGCAACTACCGGGCCTGGCGGCACTTCATCGCGATGCGTGCCACCGAGCACGCTGATGTCGAGATCCGCGAGCTGGCCGTGGAGTGTCTACGCCAGCTGCACAAGGCAGCACCCAACGCGTTCAGCGACTTCGAGATCAGCGTCCTGCCAGACGGCACCGAGATCGCCTCCAGCCCGTTCGTGTCAGAGGGCTGAAGTAGCGTGCAGTGATGGACCTCGACGAGGCACGGGCGGTTGTCGCTGAGCAGCACCACGCGGTGCTGACCACCCTGCGCCGCGACGGTACGCCGCAGATGTCGCCGGTGGCGGCGACGGTGGACGCAGCGGGCCGGGTGGTGGTGAGCACCCGTAAGACCGCGTTCAAGGTGCGTAACCTACGGCGCGACCCACGAGTGTGGCTGTGTGTGCTGCCTGATGGGTTCTACGGCGGCCGCTGGATCCAGGTGGGTGGCTCGGTGCGGATAGTCGAGCTACCCGAGGCGATGGAAGGGCTGGTGGACTACTACCGGAGGGTGTCCGGCGAACACCCGGACTGGGATGACTACCGGGCGGCGATGGAGCACGATCAGCGAGTGCTCTTGCAGGTCGAGCTCACCTCG
>JAICSB010000552.1 GCA_025937115.1 Pseudonocardiaceae bacterium
GACGATGCGGGCATGGACGTCAGGCAAATCGCCGAAACGAGCCCGGCTGTCCGTGGTGAGCACGATGCGGCCAGTAGCGCGCGCGGTCGCGGCGATGATCAGGTCGTGGGCGCCACGCGGGGTTCCGTTGCGTTGCACGTGGGAGAGTAGAGCGGCGTGTTCGCCAGCGACCTCGTGGGTGTAGTCGAGTACCGGCGCCACATTCAGCGCCTCCCGCAGGAACGCGCGTTGGCGTTGCGCCCGGTCCGGATCGGGAGTCAGAACTACGCCCTGGAGATACTCGGCCACCACCACGGCTGGCACCGCGACATTATCGCTGCTGGCGATCACCGCTAGGGCGAACCGGCCCCGGTAGGCGTTAACCAAAACCCCGGTATCCAGGATCAGTCGCGCCACGGATCGTTGTCCAGATCCGCTCGCGCCACATCGCGGACCCTGGCTACGGTCTCGGCGAACGCCTCATCATCGAACTCGGTCGCCGCATACCGGGCGAACAACGTCCGCAGCGCGGCACCGTTGGCGCGCGGCGCCGGTGCGATCGTCGCCACCGGCTCACCTCCCCGGGTAACCAGGATCGTCTCCCCGTGCTCGGCGGAATCGAGAACGGCGGAGAAGTTGCGGCTCGCCTCGGTCGCTGACACCTCACGCATGGAGTCAGATTATCAGACCATCGCGCTGGGCCGGGGGGCGCCGCAGTCGATGGCCAGCCCGCTGACCGCGCCGTCGAGCCGGCGCAGGAATCGCACGGCGGCGGCGTGCTCGGCGTCGGTGGCGAGGTCCTCCGCGGCGTCGAGTAGCTCCGTGGCGTCGGTGAGTTCCACTCTGTCAGGGGGGTCCGGGGGCTGCCCGAGCAGCGCTCGCAGTGCGCGCACGTTGGCCCGCACCGCGTCAGCCGCCCGGGTCAGCGACAGCCGCGCCGGCTCCGGCGACCCGGGTGCCTGGGTGGCCAACCGGGCCAGGCCGCGGGCGTAGCGGTCGCAGGCCGCAAGCGTGCGCATCGTGCGGCGGAACCCGCCCCGGCCGGAGAGGCCGGCGAGGCCAGTGGTGAGCGGCCGCGCTGCGGTGCGCAGCGTGAGCACGGTCTGGTCGAGCTTGCGGGCGCGGGCGAGCAGTCGCTGCGCTCCGGCGTCCCCGCCGCCGGTCAGGTCACGGACGGCGACGTCGAGCAGATCGTCCAGCCCGGACAGGAACTCCGCGACGTGTCCGGACACCGTGTCGCGGGTGCTGCTGGGCAGCACCAGGAACGCGACCGCGATCCCGATCACCGCCCCGGCAGCGGTCTCCTCCAGCCGCAGCACCAGCACGTGGATGCTGAACCGGCCGAGGAGCCCATAGAGCAGCGCGAGAACGGTAGTGACCCAGAACATGAAAAGTCCCTGCGAGACGCGCAACACATAGAAGCCGAGGAACACGCAGCAGAACAGGGTGACCAGCGAGGCGACCGTATTGCCGCCGACCGCCACCGCCACCCCGATGCCCGCCATTACGCCGGCCAGCGTTCCGACGATCCGCTGCCAGCCGCGGGAGAGGATCTCGCCCAGGGAGGTCGTGTTGGTGAACACGATGAACGCGGTGATCACCGCCCAGTACCAGCGGCTGGGGGAGATGAGCTCGCCGACGACGATCGCCAGGCTGGTCGCCACCCCGACCTGAATCGCCTGCCGGGTGCTCGCGCGCAGGCCAGGCTCGCCGGCAGCCTCCTGGTCGGGATCGTCGTCGCTGCCCGACTCTTCGATCGCCGCGAGTTCTGGCGCCTCGCGGGAGCCGGCTTCGCACATCGCGAGGCTCGCCCGGTGGATCGCGGCCGCCAGCCGCCGCGACGGTGAGTCGCCTTTGCGGCCGGCAAGGACGTCGGGCACCTCGGCCACCCCCAAGCCGTCTCGGAGCTGGGCGAGGGCCGCCAGGAGGGCGGCGCGCTCATCCCGGGCTACCGGGTTTTCGGAGCACACCAGATGTTCCGCAGCGGCCACCAGCCGCTCCACCGTGAGCTCCGCGTCGAAGATCCGCAACGCCAGCGTCCGGTTGGGAACGCCCGGCCAGGCCTGCTCAGCGTCGGCGCGCTCCAGGATGTCGGCGACCAGCAGTGCGGTCTCGTTGAGCCGGGCCAGGCGCAGCCGCAGCGGTCGGCCCCCCGGTTTGGGTAGCCGGCCCGTAGCGACCGCGTCGCGCGCCCCGTCGATGACGGCGGCGGCGCGGGCCCGGAACGCCGCCACGGTGCGGCGCAGTGTGCGCTCCGGTCGTTCGGCGAACACCACACCGCGCAACACCAGCGTGCACGCGGTGCCCACCACCAGGGCGAGCACCAGCCACGGCAGCTGTTCGAGCCGGGCGCCGAGGAACTGGGTGAAGAAGTAGGACATGAACCCGACCTGGCCCAGCGCGGTGGCGCGCGGCCCGAACCGCCGCACGTAGACCGCAACCACCATGATCGCGACGAACACCACGTCGGCCACGATGCGGTGCCCAGCGAGCAGCGTGCCCAGCGACACCGCGGCCGCGGCCGGTACCGGAAGCAGCAAGGTGGTGCGGCGCTGCGCGCCGGGTTCCGGGTCGTTGACCGAGATCGCGGCCACCATGCTCACGATGACACCGAGCAGCACCGCGGTGATGGGCTGGCCGGTGAGCCGGGCGATCCCGGTCATCACACCTAGCGAGGCGACCATGCTGGCGGTGGCGGTGCCGGCCAGCCGCAGCCGAAGCAGTCCAGGATCCGACGCGACCAGCGCGTCGCGCAGCCGTCTGCTGACATCCCGCGGCGTGGCCACCGCACCGATGCTGC
>JAICSB010000067.1 GCA_025937115.1 Pseudonocardiaceae bacterium
CCGTCGACGTCATCACCCCCCTGCCTGACCCTGCTGGCTCAGATGTTTCGCGATCCACACCGGGATACCGAATGAATAGTGAGGTGATCACGGTTTGCGCGACTTCGGCGACATTTTTTGTCGTCTCAGTCACACAGTCCGCGATCTTGGTGGGCCTGCCGCGGTGCACCGGGCAGATTCCCCCACAATGGTGACAGCTGTCACGCTCGCCGCGGCGGTGGTCCGCTACAACGGCGGCGCGCCGAGGCGGCTGGGATGCCCGGTTAAACCTTTTGTACGCGCCCGATCGGGTGATTTAACCTCACCTCGAGCGGTTCACAAATCCGGCATATCGCGTTCGTAAAGGCCCTTCTTCATCCGTAGTTCAACCTGCGGAAACGTCCACTCTTGTAGCGCTGAGTAACAGTTTTGGCGCTGCGATCCCCGCCTGACGGGTCCTGCTGTCACCCTTTGCATCGGCCATGGCGATCCGTACGGTCGAACTCGTCCTGCTCGAAGGAGCCACCTTGGCGCGGGAATCCGGACCCGGTGCGCAAACCCGTCCCTCGGTCCCGGATACCGCAAGCTCACCCCTGAATCGGGACGGGGGCGCAGCCTGGCGATCGGTCGACGCGGGATCGACGAATCCCACGCAATTACCGATACCGGCAGTCGTGTGCGCGTTTCACGGAGAACAAACATGACGAAGACCTCCCGATTACTCGCACGTATTGGTATCGCTGCGGCCGCACTGACAGCTCCGCTGGTATTGGCAGCCCCGGCCCTGGCGTCCCCGACGCACCAGGATCCGTGGGATGCCGTGGCGGCGTGCGAAAGCGGCGGTAACTGGAGCACCAACACCGGCAATGGGTATTCCGGTGGGCTGCAGTTCGCCCCCAGCACGTGGCGGTCTTACGGTGGCGGGGCCTACTCAAGCACCGCCAGCGGGGCCACCCGGGCGCAGCAGATCACGATCGCCGAGAAAGTGCTTCACGCGCAGGGTTGGAAGGCCTGGCCAACCTGTTCGAAACGGGCCGGGGTCGGCTGACACCGGCTGCACCATCCGCTCGGCCCCCGTCGCCCGGCGGGGCCGAGCGGGTGCCACCCGGAGCGCTGAGACTGTAGGCCACCGCGCACTGGACTGAAGTGCTGGCACTCCGACGGTGCTCTGGTGCAGAGTTGCGCGGATGAGCAGCACCATCGCTGACCCCCGCGCCGACCGGGCGTTCTTCGGCCACCCGCGCGGGCTGGCCAACCTGTTCGGCGTCGAGATGTGGGAGCGCTTCTCTTACTACGGAATGCTCGCCTCATTGACGCTCTACCTGTTTTACGAGGCGACGGGCAGCAACCCCGGCCTCGGGCTGCCGAAGTCCACGGCCACCAGCCTGGTCGGTGCCTACGGCGGATTGGTCTACGTCTCGACCATCGCCGGCGCGTGGATGGCCGACCGGGTGCTCGGCGCCGAACGGACCTTGTTCTACAGCGCCGTTCTGGTGATGCTCGGGCACATCGCGCTGGCGATCCTGCCGGGCTTTGCGGGCGTCGGCGTCGGGCTGGCGTGTGTCGCGCTGGGCAGTGGCGGAGTCAAGGGCAACGCCACCGCCGTCGTCGGAACCTTGTACGCGGAAAACGACGACCGCCGCGACGCCGGTTTCTCGTTGTTCTATATGGGGATCAACACTGGCGCGTTGATCGGTCCGTTGCTGACCGGGCTCGCTCGGACCACGCTCGGTTTCCACTACGCCTTCGGCGTGGCCGCCATCGGCATGGCCGCCGGCCTGATCCAGTACACGATCGGGCGCCGCAACCTGGGCACCGAGGCGAGCATCGTGCCCAACCCGCTGCCCGGCGCGCGATGGACCATGGTCGTCGGTCTCGCCGCAGTGGTCGCTGCCGTGGTGGTCTTTCTGGTGGTGACCGGAGTGATCACTGCCGCCAATCTGTCCGACGTCGTCGTTGTCGTCTGTGCGATAGCTGCAGTGGTGTACTTCGCCGTCATTCTGACCAGCTCGAAGATCACGGTCGTGGAGCGCAGCCGGATGCTCTCGTTCATCCCCCTGTTCGTCACCAACGCGGTGTTCTGGTCGCTGTATCAGCAGCAGTTCACGGTGGTGGAGATTTACGCCGACGGGCGAACGGACCGAAACCTTTTCGGCTGGCAGATGCCAACCGAGTGGGTGCAGTCGTTCAACCCCGTGTTCATCATCCTGCTCGCACCCGTGTTCGCACTGCTGTGGATCAAACTCGGGTCCCGCCAGCCCTCGACACCGATCAAATTCGCGCTCGGTACCGTGATCATGGGCTTGGCTTTCCTACTGTTCCTATTGTGGTCCGGCGGCACCGGACCGACCACGCCGCTGCTCGACGTCGGCCTCATCCTGCTCGTCTTCGCGATCGCGGAGTTGCTGATCTCCCCGGTCGGCTTGTCGCTGGCCACCAAGATCTCCCCGGCTGCGTTCCGCAGCCAGACGGTCGCGCTGTACTTCCTGTCTGTTGCCCTCGGCACGGCTATGTCCGGATCGCTCGCCGGCTACTACAACTCGCAGCACGAGGCACCGTACTTCGGCATTCTCGGCGCAGTCGCGATCGTCGTCGGACTGATCGTCATCGGGCTCAGCCCGATGGTCCGCCGGCTGATGGCCGGAGTGCGCTGACCGACTCGTTCGTCTCATCACGCAGCTCCGCGGTCGCGCCGAACTGCCATGATCACCGCCGTCGACACCTGCGTGCTCCTCGACGTGTTCACTGCGGACGCCACTTTCGGACCCGCGTCTCGGGACAGCCTCGGCGCGGCGTTTAGCCCGCTGGAACGCCGCAGCGCTGACCGCGCCGCCCAGGCGTTGCGCAGCTATCGAAAGCGCGATGGCTCCCGGCAGCGCGTGGTCGCGGACTTCTTGATCGGTGCTCACGCAAGCCTGCAAGCCGACCGCCTGCTGACCCGCGATCGCGGCTTCTACCGCAGTTACTTCCCCGACCTCGTGGTGGTCGAGCCCACCATCGGCTGATCACGTTGACCTAGCGATGAGCCAGGAAGCGGTCCTCGCTGGCGTAATCGAACGCGCCATCAAGACGTCCGTCGGCCCAGTCGTTGGGCAGTCGAGCTCCACCTGCATGGTCGACGAGAGAGGTGAGCCAGTCGATCTCATGTCGAACAGTGCAGGCGAAGTCACCGACCGGGAGGTAACCCAGATCCAAGGCTGCGCTCATGTCGAGCACAACGGGGTGCCTGCGACTCCAGGGATGCCAGCCAAGTGGAGCGGGAACGTCGTCATCGAGCAGGACCTCCCGCCACGCGGCCGAGGTGGCGCGCGACCACGCGGGCGATGTACCAGCGCGGCGACCGACACGGGCAGGGCTCCGGCGGCGATCACTTCCATCGCGACCCCGCCACCCAGCGAGCCGCCGGCCACCCCGATCGGACCGTCCGAGATACCGAGCTGCGAACGCACCGCAGCGACCGCCGCCGGTGCCTCATCGGCCGCCTGCGACAGGATCGGGCCCAACAAGTTCAACACCGGGTCGGCGAGACCGAGCCTCATCATCTCCTCGGACCCGCCTGCCGGTAACCGACGCCCGGTCATGGGCAGTCCGAGGTACAGCCGCCACGCGGGCAGTGCGGCCATCGGCAGCGCCGCGGCCATCGCGGAGTCGGTGCGCGGCGGATCCAGGAGGTGCCAGATCACCACCAGCGGCGCGGGCGCGCGATCCTCAGGCGGCGGGAGGGCGGTGAACGGAACGCCCGCGGCCGTGCCGGTGATCGGTTGGCTCGACGAGGAGGTCATCGGGTCATGCAAGCAGCCACGCCCCGCCCACGGTGTGCAGGGGTCCCGCCACTGGTGATCGTCGAAAGTGAGGCGTGGCCGTGCGGATTCGCACAGCTGAGGCTCAGTTTCGACGATCAAGCTCCGACGATCGCGGATGCTGGGCGCCATCGAAGGCGGTCGCGGCCCCGCTTTGGGCGATCGGGATGCGGAGTGGTGTGCTGGTCGGCGTGCCGCCGATGAACCCACTGCCGCCAGCGCCGGGTCTGCCACCGGTGTCCTCAGTGGCCCCGGCTCCGGCCGCGTCGGCATCAGCACTGCCGGGACCGTCGTTGGCGCGCGCGTCGGGGTCGATGGCGGTGGCCACTGTGGTCAGCCGGGTGACCGGATTGGTGGCCAGGTTGCTGCTGGCCGCGGCGCTGGGCTTCGGGGTGCTCAACGACTCGTACAACATCGCCAACGAGTTGCCGAACATGGTCTACGAGCTGTTGCTGGGCGGGGTGCTGTCCAGCGTGGCGATCCCGGTGCTGGTCCGCGCTCAGCGCACCGACCCCGACGGCGGTCACGAATACGCGCAAAGGCTGCTCACGATGAGCACGATCGCGCTGCTCGTGGGCACGATCGGTGCGGTGGCAGCGGCGCCGCTGCTGATCCGGCTGTCGGTGACCAGCGGTCCGCACGCCAACCCCGCGTTGGCCACCGCGTTCGCTTACCTGCTGCTGCCGGAGATCCTGTTCTACGGGCTAGCCGCGCTGGTGGGCGCGGTGCTCAACAGCCGCGGCGTGTTCGGCCCGCCGGCCTGGGCGCCGGTGGCCAACAACCTGGTCGTCATAGGGGTGATCGGGGCTTACGCGATCACCCCGGGACAGATCAGCCTGCATCCCAGCCTGATGGGCGACGCCAAACTGTGGGTGCTCGGGGTGGGCACCACGCTGGGGATCGTCGTGCAGGCGGCGGTGTTGCTGCCGGCACTGCGCCGGTCGGGGTTCCGGTGGCGCTGGCGGTGGGGCTGGGATCCGCGGCTGTCATCGTTCGGCGGGCTGGCCGGCTGGGTGGCGCTGTACGTGCTGGCCGGTCAGCTCGGGCTGGTCATCACCTACCGGATCGCCAGTGCCACCGCCAGCGGCGGGGTGTCAACCTATGCGTACGCCTGGACGTTGCTGATCGTGCCCTACGGCGTGCTGGGCAACTCCGTGTTAACCGCGCTGATGCCCCGGATCAGCCGCGGCGCCGCCGACGGGAAGATCGACGAAGTGGTTGCCGACCTGTCCCTGGGTACCCGGATGTCGGCGCTGCTGCTGCTGCCGATCTCGGCCCTGCTCACCGTGGCTGGTGCCCAGGTCGCCATTGTGCTGTTCTCCTACGGCCACTCCGACCTCGCTCAAGCCGACCGACTGGGCCACACCCTGGCCGCGTCGGCGTTCGGCCTGCTGCCCTACGCCGTGGTGCTGCTGCAGCTGCGAGTGTTCTACGCACTGGGCGACGCCCGGACGCCGACCGTGATCATGGCACTGATGGTCGCCGGGAAGATCGGTCTGTCGTTGCTTGCGCCCGTCGTGCTGGCTCCGCAGCAGGTTGTCATCGGGCTCGCCGCGGCCAACTCGGCGTCCTTCGTCATCGGTGGCGCCGCCGGCCAGGTGTGGCTGTGGCATCGGCTCGGCAGCCTGCACACCCGGCGGGTAGCGGGCACGGTGATCCGTATCGCGGTGGCTGCATGCGTCGCCGCCGCGGCTGGATTGGTCGTGCTCAGCCTGGGCCGCCTCGCCTTGCCGCACGCCCTGCCCCCCTTGCGCGCCGCCGCCGAACTCGCTGCCGCCAGCGTGCTCGGCGGCGCTGTCCTACTCATCGCGCTACGCGCCTTGCGCGTCGCCGAACTCCAGGTCGTCTTGACTCGTGCCGCCAGCCTGCTTCGCCGCTGAACCGGGGCCGTCAGTCGACCGTGGGCTCAAACACGAGCCGGGGACTGGTCCCCGGCAGGTGAGCCAGCCCCCAGGACGCCAACGCGTCGACCACGGGGCGCAACGCCCGTCCAGCGGGGGTCAGGCGGTAATCCATCCGCACCGGGTGCTCGCTGTAGGGGATGGCGGTGATCAGGCCCGCGGCTTCCATCCGCTGCAGCCGATCGGCCAGCAGGTTCGTCGAGATGCCTTCCGGTGAAGCGAGAAACTCGCCGTAGCGGGTTTTCCTGGCCAGCAGGTCACGCAGGACCAGCAGCGTCCACCGGTCGCCCACAAGATCGAGGGCACCCGCGACCGGGCACGGCGACCGCGCCACCGCCTTGCTGAGCCCGGATCCGCGGCCGCCCGTAGCAGGGGCAGGAGTTCGAGGCATGACACCATCCTAGCCAGTGACTTGCATTTTGCAATGCTATGTGTCTACGGTGAGCGAGTCACTTGCAAATTTCAAGTCAATGTGGACCGAAGGGAACGGCCATGCCATCCGATACCGATACTTCCCGCACCCGGCTAGTCGTGATCACCTGCGTCGCTGGGTGGTTCCTGACCGCGCTCGGCGTGTCCTTGTTCGGCTTGCTGCGGACCGGGCCATCCAGCCCGCCCATCCCGATCGGGTTGGCACTGCTGGTACCGCTGCTTCTGGCGGGCCTGGCCTATGCCCGGTCGGACCGGTTCCGGAGCCTGCTGCTCGGGATCGACTTGCGCTGGCTGATCGGCGTGCAGCTCTGGCGCGTCGCCGGCGAGGTGTTCCTCCTCGGCTACGCCCGCAACGAGCTACCCGCAAGCTTCGCGATCCCAGCCGGGATCGGCGACGTGCTCGTCGGGCTTGCCGCGCCCTTGGTAGCCGTTCTCGCTGCACCAGGCACCCGGGCAGGCAGACGGATCATCATCGGGTGGTCCGTCGTGGGACTCGCCGACCTTGTCGTCGCAGTGACGATGGGCGTGCTCAACGCGCCAGGGAAATTTGGCCTGCTTGCGGGAGAGGTGACCACCGCGCCGCTGCTCGAGCTGCCACTCAGCCTGATCCCAACTTTCTTCGTGCCGCTGAGCGTCCTGCTACACCTCATCGTGCTCCGTCGAACTCTCGAGATCAGTCCGGTTCGCGCGCGCTTCGCCCCGGCCACTTCTGCCATCTGACCGCTCATGGTTATGCGGAGCAAGAGGCTGCGCGGGCTGGTGTACCGTGTGTACCATGAGTACCCTCAGCCTTCGCGACTTGCGCAACAACCTCGGCGCGGTGGTGCGCGAAGTCGCCTACACCGGCCATGAGGCGATCATCACCGACAACGGCCGAGAAGTTGCCGTCATCATCAGCTTGGACGACTACGAGCGCTTACACGAGCACGCCGACGTCGCCGACGCGCTGCGCTTACGAGACATGCGTGCCGCTGGCAGTTACGCCACGATGTCGCTGGACGACATGCTTACCGCACTCGGTGTGTCCATCGATGACTTCACCGAGCAGGCAGTGTGAACCTTGCATTCCATCCCGCTGTCTATAAACAGCTTCAGCAGTTACCCCGCACAGTCTTTACCGCAGCGTTGAGCGCGATCATCGCGCTCTCGCACAATCCGCGACCCGCCGGTGTCAAGAAACTGGTCTGTAGCCGCAGCGACTGGCGTATACGTATCGGTGAATACCGGATTGTCTACGAGATCGACGACACCTCGACAACCGTCACCGTCCTGGGAGTTGCCTACCGCCGCGACGCGTACCAGTAAGAGACTTCGTCCCCGGTGGCGGGCGCGTCGCCTCGGCGCACGGGTTGGTGTGGCAGACTCTGCGCACTTATGTGCACGCCTGGGTCAAGGGGACACGATGAGTGACGAGAACCAGTGGTCCGGCGCCGCCGGCGACACCGGCAACGTGCTGCAGGGCACCGCGCTGGGCGCCCTGCTCAGCGGCAACGGCGCCGCAGCCGGCTTCTCGATCAACTATGAGCGCGTCCCGCAGTCCATCGCCGACCTCGAACACGCCGCCGACTACCTCCAGAGCCAAGCGGCGGTCGCACAGCGCCTGGCGAGTATCCCGGCCCCTGGGCTGGATGGGGTCAGCCTGAACGCGGTAACCCAGATCGGGAAGTGGGCCTCGGACAGCGGCGCCAACAACCTGGAAGCGAACCTTCTCGCCGGTGCGAAACAACTCCGGGATCTGGCGCAGAAGTTGCGCGCGGAACTGCAAAC
Source organism: Pseudonocardiaceae bacterium (assembly GCA_025937115.1). The sequence continues at coordinate 7,880 of JAICSB010000067.1, forward strand.
CTACCTGCAGGTCGAGGAGCTGAACATCCCGAACGCCAGCCCGGGACTGCCCCTACCCGATTCGGCGCGGTCACTATGAGGACCCGATTCCTGCCTAGCGTGATCGTGGCGAGCTCGGTGATCGTGGCGGCGGGGTGCGGTAGCGGTACGGGTACGGGTGCGGCGTCGGCACAACCGAGTCCCGCACCGGCGGCGAGCCCGATCCCGCCGGTGAAGAATCCGCGCGATGTTGCGGCGATGTCGCGGCGGCCCTGTGAATTGCTGACCGCGCAGCAGGCGACGGCGTTAGGGTTCGATCTCCCACCGGAGGAGTCAGATGGCTTGTTCGGCACCCTGGATTGCCAGTGGAGGAAAACCACGCGTTCACGACAGTTGGTTCGATCAGTGGATCTCTCGATGTTCACGAACAATCCAACCTTGGAAGTCGGCTACAGCAAGGACCATCGTGGTCTGCCGTTCTTCGAGCTGACCGAGATCGCGGGGTACCCAGCCATCGTCACCAGGACCAACGCGGACATCGCCCATTGTGACATCGACGTCAAAACCGCGGAGCGTCAGAGCTTCACCGTATTTTACCAGTCGGAAGAGCAAGCGCTGAAGAACAATCCGCAGCAGTCGTGCGAGGTGGGCAAGCAGATCGCCGCCGCGGTGCTGATGAACCTGCCGCCAAAGAGTTGAGGGGGAAGCAGCGATGGGGACTGACTTCAACTACGACGACACCAGCCACCAGGTCATCTTCGACCACATCAACGGGGGCGCGGGCTCCGACGCGCTGCAGGAGATCAGCCAGTCGTGGCAGCGGCTCGGTAACGGCGTCGGAACGACCTGCAAGTCTTATGTGCAGAGCGCGATCGGCGTCCTCCTGGACTCCCGACAGGGCGCCGCCGCCGACAGTGCGGTTGCGGCGACCGGCGCAATGTTGCCGTGGATGGACACCGTCGTGCAGACCACCGCCACCGTCGCGCAGCGGGCGCAGGAGCAGGCTGAGCATTGGGTGAGCGCCAAGAACAGCGTCCCGCCGGTGCCGCCGACGCCGAAATCGGCTGGTTTCTCCAGCGATCCCGGCGAGTGGGCCGCCGAAGAGATGGACTGGTTTCCGGGGATCACCTCCGACGAGGAGAAAGCCCAGCAGCGCCAGCAGGACGCCGCCGAGCAGGCCCGCCAAGCAATGCGGGTGTATCAGTCCAACTCCAACGGCAACATCGACGTCGCCCCAGCGTTCACCCCGCCGCAGGCCTTGGACAGCAGCGTCGGGGCACTACCGCTGACCAATCCCAGAATTGACGCCGCCTATAGCGCCCCACCAACCATCGCCATCGCTGGTGGCGGCACACCCAGCCAGCTTCGCGCCGCTCATCAACCGGCAGCCCCACCGCCAGCCCACCAAGGGTCGGCCTATCAACCGGCGGCCACGATCTCGCAGCTCGCCCAGACCGCGCCCGCCGCAACTGCCAGCACCCTCGCGCCACCGTCGAATCCAGGGGCCGTCGGCGAGGGCATGATGCCGGGCGGCTTGCCCATCAGCACCGGACCCGCCGAAGACGGCACCGGATCACCTAGGTCAGTGGCCGCACGCGGCTCGGCTGCGGGAGTGCGGCTCGGCGGCGCCGCTGAAGGCGGCCGCACCGGATTCGGTCCCCGGCCCAGCACGGGCTTCGGCCCCCGCCCGACCACCAGCGCCCACCCGGCCCTCGACGAGATGAGCCCCACCCGCGGCAGCGCCGGCCCAGCCGTCCGCAACACCGGCGCCGCCGGATACGGACAGCCCTTCGGGGGCGCCGCCGCCAACCAGCAAGGCGAGCGAGATCGCGAGCACCGCAGCAAATACCTCATTCACGAGGATTCGAACGCGATCGTCGGCGACCTGCCACCCACCGCGCCACCAGTGATCGGCGCAGATTACTGAGCTGATCGGCGCTGCGCCCAGTCGCGGAGCCTTGCTTCGACGGTGTCGGCGTCCACCCGATCGGTGATCGCCCAGCGCCGGTAGGCGTTGTTGAGCTTGACGGTGAGTTTGTCGACCAGCACGGGTTCGGGTTCGGGCGCGTAGCTGGGGTCGATGAAGGCCTGGGAGTAGCGGACCGTGTCGACGATGGCGGATTTGATCTGCTCGTGAGCAAGGTAGATGTCCAGGTCGTGTTCCCAGCCTTCGGTGTACTCCGGACTCAGGACCGCCTGCCAGAGCTGCAGGACCTGATCACGTTCGGCGGGGGTATAGCCCATCTTGTGGAAATGGACGGCGAGGTCGTAGACGGGGTCACCCCAAAGGGCAAGTTCCCAGTCCAAAAAGTAGCTCTCCCCGTCCTTGATAATCATGTTCTTGCGGTGGATGTCGGAGTGGACGCATACCAGCGGCCGCCGGGTGAGCGAGGGCCAGGCCGCTTCGACGACCCGGAGCGGATCGGCGGGAAACCCGAAAGCCTGGAATTGCGGGGCGTACTGATGACGGTAGGTCGCATGGACCTGCACGGTCAGCTCGGATAGGCGCCGAGCAAAGGCAATCGTGTCGTCACCGTGCGGCCAGTCGGCCGGAGTGGCGGGCAATTTGCTGCGGGGGATGGTGGTGAGTTCAGTGAGCAGCGTCACGACATCGGCCGGCACGTGCGGCGGGACGAGGACGCCGCGGGGGGCAATGGCGTTGAGGACCGGCCCGTCAATGAATTCGTGGACCTGGTAGCGAGGCTCGGCACTAGCGTGGAGCAGGCGAGGGGCGTGCTGGATGTAGGGCGTGATGGCGGGCAGGATCTCTTCTTCGCGCCACAGCCGCAGGTCCATGATGTCGGCGCCGTGAATGGGAATGCGGACGTTGACGGGGCCGGTGGGGGTGTCCACGCGGACGTTCCTGTTGTAATAGCCAGCCGCCGCTTCCAGGTGAGCGGCGCCGGTGGCATAGAGGTCCTGCCACGGTTGGGTCACCCCCACGGTCGTTCCAAGATCGTTTTGGTTGCTGGTTGAACGTCCAGGGCCAGCGAGGTTGGTGGTGAACGCCAGCGTGGGCGGAAAGATCGATGATCTTCGGCGTGTCGCGGTGATGCGCGAACGAAGCTCCGGTAGGACGAG
>JAICSB010000557.1 GCA_025937115.1 Pseudonocardiaceae bacterium
CAGGCACGGTGGGCGTGCAGTGCAACCGGTCGGCGCGGCGTGGGGTTGTGCTTCAGACAGGCACGGACACCCGGCGCCCCGACGAGGAGATCGTGATGAGCATCCGACCTGCGGATTCCGAACTGCCCGCGCTGGCTGATCTCGACTGGTCGGCGTTGGAAAGCCAGCTCGACGGCTCGGGCTTCGCCATGACACCCGCGCTGCTGTCCCCCGAGCAGTGCGTCGAGCTCGTCGGCATGTTCGACAACGACGCCCGGTTTCGCGCCACCGTCGTGATGGCGCGGCATGCCTTCGGTGAGGGCAGCTACCGGTACTTCGCTGATCCGCTGCCGCCGCTGGTGCAGACCCTGCGGGAGCGTCTCTACCCGCCGTTGGCCGCTATCGCGAACCGGTGGGCGCAGCGGCTGGGTGAGCACCGGTTCCCCGAGACCCTCGACGGTCTGCTCGACGAGTGCGCCACGCTGGGCCAGCACAAGCCCACGCCGCTGATGCTGCGCTATGGGCCGGGAGGCTACAACTGCCTGCATCAGGACATCTACGGCGACCTGACGTTCCCCCTGCAGTTCCTCGTCATGCTCAGCAAGCCCGATGAGGACTTCACCGGCGGGGAGAGCGTGTTCGTCGAGCAGCGGCCGCGCCAGCAGTCCCGCCCGATGGTGGCCCGCCCCGGCCAGGGCCAGGCGGTGATCTTTCCGGTCCGGCACCGACCCAAACAGGGCACCCGCGGATACCACCGGGTGCAGATGCGCCACGGCGTCAGCGCGGTGCACACCGGTGACCGCCACGTGCTGGGCATCATCTTCCACAATGCCCGCTGACGAGTTGTGCCTGGCCTTGGTCGCCGATCTGGACTCCGGTTTCGCCGACGTGGTCCGCACCCACGAACGCGTGGTCTACTCAGTCGCGCTGCGGTTGAGCAGCCGCCCGGCGGACGCAGAAGATCTCGCCGCGGAGGCCTTCCTACGGGCCTACCAGGCACTGCGCGGCTACCACAGCGAGCGGATCGCCTCGCTGCGGTTGCGGCCGTGGCTCCTGACGATCGTTCGCAACACCGCCCGCAACGCCGCCCGCAACGCCGCGCGGCGGCCGGACCCCCCGCCGGCGTTCGAGCCGGCGGAGCAGCCCGCTTGTGGAGCGAGTGTCGAGCAGCAGGTCGAACGCGCCGACGTCGCGCGCGAGCTTGGCGCGGTGCTCGCCCAGTTGCCTGAGGCTCAACGGGTGGCGGTGGTGCTGCGCCACGTCGTGGGCCTGCCCACCAGCGAGGTGGCCGAGGTGCTGGGCTGCCCGGACGGCACCGCGAAGTCCCATATCTCCCGAGGATTACACCGATTACGAGCGCTGCTCACAGGCGGCGTAGCTGGAAGGACGGATCGATGATGTGCAACGATCTCGACTCGATCACCGACGCGCTGGCCGGGCTCACCGCGCCCGCCGCGCCCGGATTGGCGGGCCGGATCTTCGGCAGCTGGCTGACCGCGCCCAGCCGGCTCGGTGCGGCGTTCGTCGCGTTCACCGGTGCCGGCGTGCAGTTCGTCCGGTCCGCGGAGTCGGTGGGCGGCGACGCCACCGTGTTCGCCGAGGCCTACCGCGACCGGTTCGGCAGGCCGCTGCGCCCGGCCGACCGAGCACCGGCCGGTCTGCTGCCAGCATTGCGCGGCACGCCGGCGGTATCGTTGCGGCTGGACCTGCGCGGGCTGTCGGACTTCGAACGTGACGTGCTCACCGCGACCAGCGGCATTCCAGCCGGTCAGACCCGCCCCTACGGCTGGGTAGCCCGGGAGGCCGGGCGGCCCCGTGCGGTGCGCGCGGTCGGCTCGGTGCTGGCCCGCAATCCGGTGCCGCTGCTGGTCCCGTGCCACCGCGTGGTCCGCGCCGACGGCCTGCTGGGCGACTACATGTTCGGCTCTGTACACAAGGAAGAGCTGTTGCGCGCGGAGCAGACGAACATCGACGAGGTCGTCGCACTCGCGCGGCGGGGCATGCACTTCCTGGCCAGCGACACCACCGGTGTGGTGTGCTTCCCGACCTGCCACAACGCGCGCCGGATCACGGCCGACCACCGGCACGAGTTCCGCACGATCGGCACCGCGATCGCGGCGGGCTACCGCCCCTGCCGGCACTGCCGGCCCACGACCGAGGCGGTAAGGGCATAACCGCAACGGCTGAGTCGATCAAATCGTTGTGCCGCGGAAGGCCCAGGTATGGAGGTGTCGGCACGGTGCCAATCAACCGGCGCGCATTTCTGCATGCCGCCGGCGTTGGCGCGGCAGCGGCCACCCTGGGCGGCTGCGGTGGCACGCAGACCACGCCGCCGCTGCCACCGGGGACCCCTGACCCGCCGGTGGACTTTCCGGCGCTGGCCAGGAAACTGTCCGGCCCGCTGATCACCCCGGACCAGCCCGGCTACCACCTGGCCCGCCAGTCGTTCAACCCGCTGTTCGACAACCGGACGCCGGCCGCTATCGCGCAGTGCCGGCGCATCGAGGACGTGCAGGCTTGCGTCTCGACCGCCGCTGCGGCACGGGCGCCGATCGCGGCCCGCAGTGGTGGGCACAGCTACCCGGGCTACTCGACCCCGGACGGTGCGCTCATCGTCGACCTGTCCGGTATGTCCAGCGTGGAAGTCAACGCCGATGGCACAGCGGTGATCGGTGGCGGCGCCCGGCTAATCGACGTCTACACCGCGCTCGCCGGTGCCGGGCGGTGCTTGCCGGCGGGTTCTTGCCCGTCGGTCGGGATCGCTGGTCTCACGCTCGG
>JAICSB010000742.1 GCA_025937115.1 Pseudonocardiaceae bacterium
CTGTGCGGTGCTCGAGCAGCGCTGCGCGGTGCCGGTCCATTTCAAATGCGAGAACCTGCAGCGCACCGGATCGTTTAAGATCCGCGGCGCCTACGTCCGGATTCATGCGCTGTCCGCCGCCGAGCGGGCCCGAGGCGTGGTCGCCGCCAGTGCGGGCAACCACGGGCAGGGTGTGGCGTTGGCAGCAGCGATGCTGGGCGCCACCGCAACGGTCTACATGCCGGTGACCGCTGCGCTGCCCAAGGTCGCCGCGACCCGCGGATACGGTGCGCAGGTGCACCTCGTCGGCGACGTCGTCGAAGAATCGCTGGCGGCCGCGCGCGCGTTCGCACAAGACACCGGGGCGGTGTTCATCCACCCGTTCGACCATCCCGACGTGATCGCCGGCCAAGGCACGGTAGGACTGGAACTGCTCGAGCAGCTGCCCGACGTGGCAACCGTATTGGTACCCACCGGCGGAGGTGGGCTGGTCGGGGGGATCGCCGCCGCGGTCAAGGGCGTCAAACCGGACGTCAGAGTGATCGGTGTGCAAGCCGAGGGAGCCGCTGTCTGGCCCTCCTCGCTGGCCGCTGGCGCGCCGGTGCGGCTGCGACGCCAGCACACGATGGCCGACGGCATCGCGGTCTCCGAAGTGGGTCCGGTGAGCTTCGCGCAGGTGTCAGCCCTGGTCGACGAGGTGCTGACGGTGGGCGAGGAGGCGCTGTCCCAGGCGGTCCTGTTGTGCCTGGAGCGGACCAAAATGCTCGTCGAGCCGGCCGGTGCCGCCGCCGTCGCAGCACTGCTACAACCGTCCGTGCATTTCCCCGGACCAGTCTGCACCGTGCTGTCCGGCGGCAACGTCGACCCGCTGCTGCTGATGCACCTCATTCGGCACGGCCTCAGCGCTGGCGGGCGGTTCCTCGCCCTGCGGGTGACGGTGCCCGACCGGCCTGGCGAGCTCGCCAGATTGTTGGCCCGGATCGGTGACTCCGGCGCCAACGTCGTCGACGTCGCACATTCCCGCATCGCCGGCAGCCTCGCTGTCGGCGATGCGGTAGTCGCGCTGAGCCTGGAGACCCGGGGCGCACAGCACTGCGCGGAGCTGGTCGCCGATCTGGACGCCGCCGGCTACCACGTCACGCGCTGAGCTCGGTTTGGGGTGCTCAGCGCCGGAAGGGTTCGGCCTTGACGACAGCGACAGTCATCAAACCGCCATTGGGCAGCTCGTAGTGCCGGTCCTCGCCCTCGTGGGCGCCGATGATCGCCTTGCCCAGCGGGGAGTTGGGTGAGTAGACCTCCAGGTCCCCGGCTGCGACTTCCTCCAGTGAGCCGAGCAGGAAGGTCTCGATCTCGTCGTCGCCTTGATAGCGAACCGTGACGACCATTCCGGGCGCAGCGATCCCGGACTCGGCGGGGGCCTCGCCGACTTTGGCCACCCGAAGCAGTTCCTGCAGCTGACGGATCCGCGCCTCGAGCTGGGCCTGCTCTTCCCTGGCGGCGTGGTAACCGCCGTTCTCCTTGAGATCGCCCTCCTCGCGAGCGTCGTTGATCTTTGCGGCAATGACTGGGCGGTTCGCAACCAACTCGTCGAGTTCCTGCTTGAGCCGGTTATAGGCTTCCTGGGTCAGCCAGGCTACCTGGGTATCGCCCACAGTCATCACTACTCCTCCTGATCCGACGTCCGCTACCGCGGGGCGGACCGAACCGAACCGCTGGCATGGCAGCCAGCGGCCGGAACGGAAAAACACGGCCCTGCCC
>JAICSB010000229.1 GCA_025937115.1 Pseudonocardiaceae bacterium
CCCAGACAGTGTGGCTAGACGACCCCGCCACCGTCGTGCGCGATGTCCTCAACCTCACCGTGTAAGACCGTGAAATTGCCAGTTCGAGTGAACACGTGCACCTGACTGCACACGTTCACACCCTGGAATCCGGGGCTCACACGCCAGCTAGAGCGATGGCGATGCCACCAAAGTACGGGGCTTGATGGACATCTGCTTAACTATTGGCTGGAGGGCAAGCAACGGGTGTTCTTGACCCGCTCGATAAGGGTCGTCCGATTATTTGTAGGTGGTTTCGATATCTGGCAGCTTGGCGAGGAGCCAGTGGACACTGTTGTCTCCGCCGAGGTCGGGGAAGTCGGCGATGGCCTGGTTGCACAGCCACGTCAGGTGCTCTTTTTTCGTCTTACTCCCGGACCTTTTCTGTCCCGCGGCGAAGTCGTAGTACTCGAATGTGGGAGCGGCGTTGAGCGGATCGCCGCCGCTTTTCCCGATCGGGGTGCTGGTCAGGAGGTCGGCGATGGGGTAAAGCAGGCCACCCATGGCGGCGATAAAGGTGCGTTCCAGGTGGTATCGGGGGCTGGGCTTCTCGGGCTCGAGCTCTCTGGGCAGGGAGTAGAGCTTGTCGAGCATGCACAGTGTGTAGCCATAGGCGGCGTTGAACAGGTCAGCTAGCGCGACGACGGGACCCTTGAAGTCGGCGACCCGGGGATCCACAGGTACCGGTTTGACAACTCCGATAACCTCGATGCCATCGCGGATGCGCTGGAACTTCGCGTAGTGTGACAGCTCGTCCAGTCCGGGTTTGGGGTTCACCGGATCGATGGGGACGGTCGCTTTGTCGGGGTCCACGCCCTCACCCTGTTCCACGATGATACTCATCGCAGTCATGGCGCTTTTCAGGTCGTGGACCTCGACGGGTTCGCCTCCGCCGTCGCGGTTCCAGTAGGCAGCGGTGTACTGATATTTGACGCTGCCTGGGGCCTGAGACCAGAAATTTTTAACGTTATCCGACAGGTACCGGAAACCGTCCTCGATGCACTCGTAGAACTGTCCGATGGTGTTGTACTGGTCGGACTGTGGTGGCGCACCGTGTTCGGCGAGCAGTTCCAACGGCATGAACACGCGGTCGATCAGATTCTTGGTGCACGGCTCCAGATGCAGTTCCAAATCAGGGGCGCGGTGCAGCATCAAGCTGGGGTACTGGGGCATGAACTTCGGATCGTAGAAGCTGATCTGGTCACCGGCACCGATGGCGAGCATGAGATTGCGGACCAGTGCCAGATGCAGCATCTCCTCCAGCACGATGCTGATGATCGTGCGGGATGCCGAGATGCCCGGATCCCACTGGCTGTGCCCCTTGGTCTCGATGGAGTAGGCGGCGTAGAGGTACAGCGGGATCGTGGACATCTCCAACTGCGCCGCCTGATGAAGGTGGTTGACCAGATCGTCGCGGCTGCGGATCGGCTGGTCGGATTTCACCTCCTGCAGGGGTGTGATCACGTAGGGCAACGGGGAGTTGGCGCCAAGGATGCTCATCGGGCTCTCCTGTCGGTGTAGGGGTTCAGGCAGGTGCGCGGCAAGGGTTGAGATAGGGATCCGTTGCGGACAGAAGTTTTCGGGTTGGGCCGCAGTGCGCAGGCAGTGAACAGACCCGCCTCGACCCACCCTCGGATCCACGGTTGGACCGGCGCGGGTGAGCTGCCGGCGGTCGTTGCTGCTGCGGCCACGGTCTCGCCACTGAGCAGGGCCGCGAGCAGCCGGTCAGCGGGCGGGTTCAGTTCGGTGATCACCACCGTGTAGGCGCGGCGGTGAACAGCAAGTACCGCCAACTGGGCCCGCGGCAGCTCTGGTGTCGCACCGCGGGCGATTGCGGCGGCATAGCCGTGCACCGCGTAACGGATGGTGACCAGGCGCAGGCACGGCGCTGGTCGAAGGGTCAGTTTTGGCCAAGCCGGATCGGTGTCGACAGGGAGGTCCGCGGTACTCAGGACCGCGCCGGTTTCGGTGCCCGGCCCGTGGTAGACCTCGGCGAAGACCCGTTCGAAACGCGCCAGGTCGATCATCAGGTCGACCCAGGCTTCCCGCTCGGCGCGCGGCTGATCGCGGTCCGGGCGGGTACGCTCCAGATGCTCGGCGAAGCGTTCGCCGACCCGAAACAATGTGTAGCTACGGGATGGGCAGGCATCGAGGTAGCCGTCTGCGAATGCGTCGAACAGGTCCCGGCCGAGCAGGTGACACAGGGCGGGAAACGAGGCTCGCAGGCACTCCAGCAGCCGCAGCCGGTAGCCGCGCCGGTAGACGGCGAGGCGCTCGGCCGGATATTGCCGGGTGGATGCCGTTATGACAGTCGAGGCATCCGCCGGCGCGGCAGCCGACATGTCGGGGCTCATGATGGCCGCTTGGAACCAGCGTTGAAGTTCGGCGAGGCTCGCACCGGACAGGTCAGCCACTGTGGGCTCCGACCACAGCGGACTCTCGCGCCACCTGGTGTGCGTGCTGGCGGGCTAGGGCCAATTCGACCTGCAACCGCGGGAAGGCCGGCAGCTGGTCGTCCCATTCCAGCAACGTGGACACCGGCCCGGCGAGTCTGAGCGCCTTCGCGTAGAGCTCCCACACGGCCGGGATGACCGGTCGATCGTGCGTATCGACCAGGTGCGTGCCGGCGTCGGTGTGCCCGGCCAGGTGGATCTGCACGACGCGCTCGTAGGGCAGGCCGTCCAGATAGGTGTCGGGGTCGAACTCGTTGTTGACCGCGGAGACATAGACGTTGTTGACGTCGAGAAGCAGTCCGCAGTCGGCGTCGGTGGCCAGCCGTGCGAGGAATTCGCACTCGGACATCACCGATGCGGTGAAGCCCACATAGGTGGTCGGGTTTTCCAGGACCAGCGGGCGTTCCAGGAAGTCCTGCACGATCCGTACCCGGTGTGCGACGTGCACCAGTGCCGCCTCGGTGAGGGGAATCGGCAACAGGTCGTGGGTATTGCACCCGGCGACCCCGGTCCAGCACACGTGGTCGGACACCCATGCGGCCCCCACAGCGTCGGCCAGCCGACGCAGCCGATGCAGATAGTCGAAATCAAGCGGGTCAGTGCTGCCGATCGACAGCGACACCCCGTGTAGCACCACCGGGTACCGCTCCGCCACCCGATCCAGGGCATAGCGTGGGTAACCACCGCTATCCAGGTAGTTCTCCGAGATGACCTCGAACCAGTCCACCTCCGGATGCTGGTCGAGGACGTAGCCGTAATGGGGAGCGCGCAAGCCGACCCCGAACCCGAGCGCGGGCAGCCCGAGCTGTTTCATGACGATTTCTGTGATTTGGTTTCACACTCATAGACCGGCACCTGGGCATCCGGATAGCCCTCGCCAGGCGACGGCCCGAACGGGATGCCCGCGGCATACATGCGCGCCTCGAACAGTTCTCGGGCCAGTTTCCACACACTCTTGCCCTTCGCCGGGCCGCCGGCGAACACCCGGCAGACGTTGATCGGACTCGCGCAGCTGCCGTTCCACCGGCACGCCTGCTCACCAGGCCTGGCCAGCTCCGCGTCCGGACCGGTGTACCCGCAGCCGCCCTGCCCCCGGCACTCGTTGGCGCCGTGACAGACGTGCAGGACCGTCGCGCACTGGCCCATGCCGGCCATCGGCGCGGTGCCCGGCCGGTCATGGCCCGGGCAGGCGTTCAGCCCCATGCACACGTGCAGCTCAAGGATCTTCTGCAGTTCCTCCGGGGGCTTGCGGTCTCCGCCGGCCTCGCTCATCCCGGTCCGTTGCGCCTCACCGAGCTCGCCGCCGGACACCATCTGATCGATTACGTCAGTGACCTCTTTCGGTAATGTCAGGGCGGTGCCGACGACATCGCTGGCGATATCGCCTAATCCACTCAAGATGTCACTCATGTGCCTTCCTTTCATGGTCCAATGCCGCTCAATTTGTTATGACCAGTCTCGCTGTCGAGCCTCGTCGAGGAGGGTTTGGACCGATCTGGTCTTCTGGGACGGTCTTGACTACCTCGCCGCGGACGAAGATCTGACCTTTGCCGTTGCCGAGGAGACACCGAGGTCGGCCTCGCGGGCTTCGCCGGGGCCGTTGACCACGCAGCCCATGACGGCGATGCGTAGCGGAACGCCGAAGCCCTCGAATGCGGCGGTGACCTGTTCGGCGAGGGAGTACACATCGACTTGGGCGCGCCCGCACGAGGGGCAGGACACGATCTCCAGTTGACGCGGCCGCAGACCGAGGGATTCCAGGATCTGATTGCCGACCTTGATTTCCTCGACGGGCGGGGCGGACAGCGAGACCCGGATGGTGTCACCGATCCCCTCGGCGAGCAGGACTCCGAAGGCGATGGCTGACTTGATGGTGCCCTGAAAGCGCGGCCCGGCCTCGGTGACGCCCAGATGTAAGGGATAGTCGCAGCGCTGCGCCAGCAGCCGGTAGGCGGCGATCATGACGAGCGGGTCGTGGTGTTTGACCGAGATCTTGATGTCGCGGAAACCGTGTTCTTCGAACAGCGAGCATTCCCACAAAGCGGATTCGACCAGGGCTTCAGGAGTGGCGTGGCCGTGTTTGGCCAGTAGCCGGGGATCCAGGGAGCCGGCGTTGACGCCGATGCGGATCGGCACGCCGGCGTCGGCGGCGGCAGCAGCGATCTGCGCGACCTTGTCGTCGAACTTCTTGATGTTGCCGGGGTTGACCCGGACGGCCGCGCAGCCGGCGTCGATGGCGGCGAAGACGTAGCGGGGTTGGAAGTGGATGTCGGCGATCACCGGGATCTGCGACTTGGTGGCGATGGCGGGCAGCGCGTCGGCGTCGTCCTGGCTGGGCACCGCGACCGGAACGATGTGGCAACCCGCGGCGGTGAGCTCGGCAATCTGCTGCAGGGTGGCGTCGATGTCGCAGGTGCGGGTGGTCGTCATGGACTGGACCGAGACCGGCGCGTCGCCGCCGACGGGCACGCTGCCGACCATGACCTGGCGGGATGCCCGGCGCCGTAGAGCCGGCGGTGCGGGCATGCCCAGTTGCACGGTTGTCATCTCATCTCCTTGGGAGTGACCTTCCCCCGGTGGGTGCTGGCGAGCCGTTTGAGGACGGCAGCGGCGATGCCGGTCCCGTCCAAACCGTGGGCCTGCAGGATCTGAGCGCGGGAGGCGTGCGGCAGGAACCGGGGTGGCAGGGCGAAGGTGGCCGCGCAGGTGTCCGCCCCGGCGGCGGCCAGGGTTTGGGCGATCCGGGCGCCGAGCGCTCCGGTAGTGGTGGTGTCCTCAACGGTGAGCACCAGGCGATGCGCGCCCGCGAGCTTGACCAGCGCGGGGTCCAGCGGCGCGATCCAGCGCGGGTCGATCACGGTGACCGGCACGCCGTGGACGGCGAGCTCTTCGGCGGCGGCTAGGCAGGGCTGCGCCATCGGTCCGACGGCGATCAACAGGCCCACGGCAGCGGGGTCGTCTCGGAGAATGTCGCACTGCCCGAACCTGCCGGCCGCGGGGATGTCCGGTCCCACGGTGGCCTTCGGGTAGCGGATCACCGTGGGTCCATCCGCGACGTCGACGGCCTCGCGGAGCAGCTCACGCAACTGTGTGCAGTCCCGGGGAGCGGCCAGGCGCAGGCCGGGAATGACCGGCAGGACGGCGGCGTCCCACATGCCGTGGTGGCTGGGCCCGTCCGGACCGGTGATCCCGGCCCGGTCGAGCACAAAAGTGACCGGCAGCTGGTGCAGGGCGATGTCGGTGAGCAGTTGGTCAAAGGCCCGGCTGGCGAAGGTGGAGTAGAGCGCGACCACGGGATGCAACCCGCCGATGGCCAGGCCGGCCGCGGAGGTGACGGCGTGCTGCTCGGCGATCCCCACGTCGAATACCCGGTGCGGGAACCTGGTGGCGAATCCGCCCAGCCCGGTGGGGTGCAGCATCGCCGCGGTCACGCAGACCACGTCGTCGCG
>JAICSB010000650.1 GCA_025937115.1 Pseudonocardiaceae bacterium
AACCAACTGATCCATGTCGGCCGGGATCTGATCGGACCACTGGCGGATGACCATGTGGAAGGCGTAGTCGACGGGCGCAACTCAAGTCTGTAATCAGGGGTGTCAGGCGACGAGCGGCCGACCCGGGCGGTCACGAGCGCGGAGGGTGAGGACGGCGCGCGCACCGGTGTCTGACCAGCGCATACCGGGGCGCTTGAGGCGGAGTTGGACGACATGGGCGGCGGCGGACTCGATGGCGCCGGAGCCAATCGGGAGCCCGTCGAGGCGGAGGGTCGGGTAGGCCATGCGGTCGGCATGCTGGCGGAAGTAGCCCCGTTCGCGGCGGAGGATCGCGCGGGCCGGCGGGGATGAGGCGCTCGCCTGACGGAGGGCAGCGAGGACCGGCGCGGGGCCAGCGGTGAGCAGTTCATGGCAGCGGGTGGCGGTCCAAGCGCGGGCGGCGGCGGCGTCGGTGAACAACGCTTGAGCGACCGTAGCGAGGTGCTCGCTGGCATGGTAGAAGTCGACGACTTCGAGCCGCTGGGTCCAGTGGTCGTCGGCCAGTTTCCAGATCCAGGCGGCGCCATCCCCCAGGATGAGGGCCTCCCGCAAGATAGCCAGCCCGCGACTGGTGACGCCGCCTTCCCAGCGGACAACCTCAAGCCCACCCCGGCGAGCCGCTTCCGCCAGCAGCCGGCTCCCGAACGGCTCAGCCGATGCGCGGGCCGCGATGTAGCTGGGGTGCTGTAACCGATCGTCGACCCAGCCAGCGACCAGCCCGATCTTCACCTCGTGCCAGCCATCCTGGTAGCGGATCATCGCCCCATCCGTCTCGACCACCAGCAGCCCGGGCGCGGGATCGACCGGCTCGGCGGCCTCCTGGGTTTGCTCCACCTCCGCGGCCGCCACTTCCTCGGCGTCCGCGAGCGCCGTGCCCACGCGGAGCGCCAGCCGGCGCAGTGTCTCAGGTCCGAGCGCGAGCCCGGTCAGCGTGTCCAACCGCGCCGCCGCTTCCTGATACGGCACCGACGCCACCAACTCCAGGCCCCATTGCTGTACGCCCGCGCTCAACTGTGCCCGAGCCCCAACCCCAAGCACCGTCTCGACCACACTCCAGCCACGCCGACAGCGCCGACAGTGGTACCACGGGCGTGCGAGCGTGATCGGCCCACACTGCGTCATCACCTGCCGGTCACGACGCTGTTCCCACGGCCGCTCCTTCCGTCCACAGCCCGGACACGCTTGCCGCGCCCGCCGCAGCCGAGCATCCAGTCCGCTCGTCGCCGCGCCCACCACTCCTTCGAGTAGGCGCGGTAGGATCTGCCGCATCCGCGCGAGCACCGCCGCCTCGTGCTCGGCCAAGGACCGATCCCGACCCGCTTCGCACCACCCCGCCAACAACTCGCCCAACTCACTCAGCCGCGCTACGATCTCCTCGGGGATGGGCCGGTTCATGCGGCTCCTCCTCTCCGGCCGTCGGCGCCTCTACGCCGATGGCCTCCCGTTGCCCTCCACGATACCCGCCAGCCCCTCGTTTACAGAAGTGAGTTGCGCCCGATCTGTTTCCGGCCGTGGACGGGTCGCGCTGCGCTGGATAGCAAGCTGGAGTTGCCCTACCATTCGGCCGTGTCAAGTTTCGCCGATGACGTGTATGCACTCGTCCGCACTGTGCCATACGGGCGGGTCACAACCTATGGCACCATCGCCCGCTTGCTCGGCCGGCCGCGCTCGGCCAGGATGGTCGGCTGGGCGATGCACCGCTGCCCGGACGATGTCCCCGCTCACCGGGTGGTAAATCACAACGGCACGCTCAGTGGCGGCTGGGCGTTCGGACACCCATCCGTCCAGCGGGCGCTGCTCGAAGATGAGGGCGTCGAGTTCATTGCAGAGGAACGTTGCGACCTGCGCCAGCACGGTTGGCCAGATGGCGAGGACGGCCCGGCGGCCCCGGACCGTCTCGAAGCGTCAGGTCCTGGCAGATGCCGGGACAGATGTTCTGCGTGTGATAATAGCGTCGAGTAATCAGCATCAGAACGCACGCGCGACAGGACGGACGCGCGACTGTCTAATGCTTAACATAATCGTCACCTGGCCGTGGCCGGGCCGTTACTATCCCGTGGGTCGTTCCATTCGTCGCTCTAGGTGTTTTAGTCCAGTGCCGTGGAGGCCGTCGTGATCCGAAACGTGCCAGCTCTGGTGAGCCTGGCCTTCGCAG
>JAICSB010000041.1 GCA_025937115.1 Pseudonocardiaceae bacterium
GTACTCCTCCGTGGAAATCAGATTCGTCGACGGCGCTGCCGTTTTCGTTGAGGATCACGCGGAAGCACAGGCGCCCAGAATGGTGGGTAATAATCCACAGGTAGTGGTCCAGTCGCCGTCGTAGAGAGAGATGTCGAGCGAGCTCTCTCCGTACTAGTCAGCCTTGAAGGCCATGCCCTCCAGCGTCACGTTGGCGCGTACCGACGGTGCACAGCAGGGTTGATTGTGCAGAGCGCGTGTCAGCAGCTCCTGGTGCGCGACCGCCGGCAGCTGATCATTGGCTGGCCTCAGTGTGGAGGACACCTTGGGCGACGGCGGTTAGCAGGGCCTGGTAGTCGCGCTCGGTTTGCTCGGCGTAGCCGAGGGCGAATCGGCACATGGCCCGGTCCACCTTGTCGCTGTTGCCGAGGTAGCCGGCGATCATGGAGGCGCCGCTGGTGCGGGCGTGGCCCTTGGCCAGCAGTAGGCCGCAGACCCCGGCGTAGTCGGCCAGCGCGCAGGCGTCGATGCCGTCGACGGTCACGGCGCCCTTCATGTCCCGGAATTGTCGGACGTAGTACTGGTGGTCTCCGACGGTGGTCCATCCCAGCAGCGGATCGCTGACGGTCTGCAGCGCCTGCTGGTACTCCACCACCCGCTGGCCCTGGTGGGCGTGCCAGGCCGAATCGCCATGTACGAACCGCGCGACGACGGACCGGCGGGCCTGCTTGAGCTGGAGGAACACGACGTCGTCGGGGCTGCTGCCCTGGCACAGCGCGATGTAGGCACGCAGACCCACCGAACCCACCCCGACGACCTTGTGAGCGATGTCGATGATGCTGTACCCGGCCACGATGCGCGCCCAGTGAGGAGGCAGCGTCTGCAGGTAGGAGTCCAGTGCCTCGGCGATCTGATCGGCCTGGGCGGGGTCGAGGCGGGTGATGAGCGGGGGCTCCTCGACGATGCGGCGGGTGCCGTCGCGTTGTTGGGTGAATCGTGGCAGGGCGCGGTCGCTGGTGCGTCGGCGCGCCCGTTGTGCTGCCCGCTTGATCTCCTTGCGCAGCGTGCCCCGGGTCGCGGTGGTCTGTAGCCGGTCGAGGTCGAGCCGCTCATAGGAGCGGGCCAACAGCGGCTGCTCCGCCAGGTAGGCCATGTGCTCGCGGTAGGCAGCAACACAGCGCGCAGCAGCCTCCTCGCACGCGTGTTCCGGGGAACTGTTCTGCCGACCGGCGACCCACACGCTGGTCACCAGCCGGCGCAGATCCCACTCCCAGGCCCCCGGGTGCGCCTCGTCGAAGTCGTTGAGGTCAAAGACGAGATCGCGCTCGGGTGAGGCGTAGAAGCCGAAGTTGCCCAGGTGCGCATCACCGCAGATAACTGGGGTAATACCGGTGGATGGCAGGTGAGCGAAGTCCTCGGCCATGATCGCGGCAGCGCCACGGAGGAAGGCGTAGGGGGAGGCGATCATTCGACCAATCCGGACCGGGATCAGCCGGTCCAGCCGACCTTGGTGGGTCGTAATGATCTGTTGCACCGGGTCGACGCGGCTTTCGGGCACGCTCCAGTCGCCCAGCGCTGATCGGGGCACCTGCTTGCGCAGCGACCGCCCGATGGCGTACCGCTCCGGTCGGGGAGTAGCGGGCTGACGCAGCGAAACAAACCCCCGGCTATCGGCCGAGGACAGAACAACATGCTGATCGCGGTCTCGTCCGCCGTCGGTGCCCCCACGCCCGGACGTCATCCAGCAACTCCACGACCCGGAACGCCCATACCACCTCGCAGCATGCGGTGACCACGGTCCGCCTGCGGAACTGCCAAACCACCCGCTACTACATCACGCGCTGCGCCGCTGGCGGCCCAGACCCACAGCATCCGCGTTCCGGTACGCCGCGTCAGCGTCAACATCAACTGTACTCTCGGGCGCCGAGGATAGCCGCCTCTGCTGGAATGGTTCTTTCGTCTGACGATCTTCAGTGAACCACCGGGTGGGCTGGATCGACCCAGGGCACGTATTCGGGCTCGGCCACCGTGTCGATGTCGAGGTTGACCACGATCGGTTCCTGTCCACTACGAGCCACTACGCATTCCAGCGGCTTGTCGTTGAGGGCGTTGATCTCTTGGTGCGGCACGAACGGCGGCACGAAGATGAACCCGCCCGGGCCGGCTTCGGCGGTGAATTCGAGGTTGGCGCCCCACCGCATCCGCGCCTGGCCGCGGATCACGTAGATCACGCTTTCCAGCTCGCCGTGATGGTGCGCCCCGGTCTTCGCACCGGGGTGGATGGTGGCGATCCCGGCCCACAGCTTCTCCGAGCCCGTCCGGTCGTGGGTGACCGCGGCGGCGCGGGTCATCCCCGGTGTCTGCGGGGTGTTGGTGTCCAGCGCGGCGCCGGGGATGACCCGCACGCCCTGGGTGCGCCAGTTCGGTGTTGCGCTCGGTTTGATCGTGCCCATGCATTGAGGCTAGTCCGAGGAGCGAGAGCCACGGCCCGTGGATGATCCGATGCGATCCGCCAGGTCTGATGAGACGATGCGTCGTCGCCTGGTTCGAGTGCACACGAGTCACCCCGTCGAAACCGAGTAGGGGAGTGATGATGACTACCGAGATCCTGTGGCGCATGCCCGGGAAGATGACACAGTTAGAACAACGTAGCCTTGAGTCACTCGTCGAAGAAGTGTCAGACGAATTCGTTCCACCGCTAACTACTCAAAGTAGCACAACCCAGGCAGTACTAGCAAGTGCCAGTGGCAGCGCATCGAGTAGCTACTTTGATGAATTGCTTATGCAACATTGCCTACTGTTAATCGAGTGCGACCAACTGCAAGGGTTTCTTTCCTTCCGAACCTTTCACCGCGACAACCGCTTGCCGCAGATAGGAATCTGCATCTACGTCAGCACCATTGCTGTTCGTCCCGCGGCACGAGGACGCGGACATGCTCGCCTGCTATACCAGAAGCTCTTAGGGCTTCCCGAGACATTGCCTACATGGATTCTTCTACGCACACGGTCCACTAACAGGCATCACCTGCAACTGTTAGATACCCTCGGATTCAAGCACCTTCTTACCGTTCCTCATGACCGGGATCCTAGGGTCGACAGTATCTACCTGGGGCACAAGCGCTAGCAGCATCCGGCTCAACAAGGCCGTGCGAGCGGCGGTCGCGCTGGTGACCTGGCAACGGCAGCTCGCCCCCGATTGTCGGTCGTACTGTGCGTGATGGGTTACACACCGGCTTCCACGACTACCGTGGCTGAGACCAGCTCGTCACCGATCCGGTTGGAGTGTGCCCGTGCCGGTCCCATTTCCGAACCTGCGTTCCCGCGTCACTACCCACGGTCGCAACGCGGCGGGAGCGCGGTCGCTCTGGCGCGCCACTGGGATGACCGACGACGACTTCGGCAAGCCGATCGTCGCGATCGCTAACTCTTACACCCAGTTCGTGCCCGGCCACGTGCACCTCAAGGACCTCGGCGACCTGGTGGCGTCGGCGATTCGTGAGGCCGGCGGCGTGCCGAAGGAGTTCCACACCATCGCCGTCGATGACGGCATCGCCATGGGCCACGGCGGCATGCTCTACTCGCTGCCCTCACGCGAGGTGATTGCCGACGCCGTCGAGTACATGGTCAACGGCCACGCCGCCGACGCGCTGGTGTGCATCTCGAACTGCGACAAGATCACCCCGGGGATGCTCAACGCCGCGATGCGGCTCAACATCCCGACCGTCTTCGTCTCCGGCGGCCCGATGGAGGCCGGCAAGTCCGTCGTCGTCGGCGACACCGTGCACCCGTCCAGCGACCTGATCACCACGATCGCGGCGTCGGCGTCCTCGGCGGTCGACGGCGATGCGCTCGAGGTCGTCGAGCGCGCGGCATGCCCGACCTGCGGGTCGTGTTCGGGCATGTTCACCGCCAACTCAATGAACTGCCTCACCGAGGCACTCGGGCTGGCGCTGCCCGGCAACGGCTCGACGCTGGCCACGCACGCGGCTCGCCGGGAGCTGTTCCTGCAGGCCGGGCGCACGGTGATGGAGCTGGCCACGCGCTTCTACGGCGAGGGTGACGACTCGGTGTTGCCGCGCTCGATCGCCACCCGGGAGGCGTTCGAGAACGCTATAGCGCTCGACGTCACGATGGGCGGCTCCACCAACACCGTGCTGCACATCCTCGCCGCTGCGCAGGAGGGCGAGATCGACTTCGACCTGGCCGCGATCGACGCGATCTCCCGCCGGGTGCCGTGCCTGGCGAAGGTCGCACCGAACTCCGACTACCACATGGAGGACGTGCACCGGGCCGGTGGCATCCCCGCGATCCTCGGCGAGCTGTGGCGCGCCGGGCTGCTGAACACCGGCGTGCACACCGTGCATTCCCCGTCGCTACAGGCGTGGCTCGCGGAGTGGGACGTCCGCGCCGAACGCCCGTCGGACATCGCCGTTGAGCTGTACCACGCCGCGCCCGGCGGGGTGCGCACCACGGAGGCGTTCTCCACGCATAACCGCTGGTCAGCTCTCGACACTGACGTCGCAGGCGGCTGCATCCGCGACGTCGAGCACGCGTATACCAAAGAGGGCGGGCTCGCGGTGTTGCGCGGCAACGTCGCCCCCGACGGCGCGGTGATCAAGACCGCGGGCATCCCCGAGGAGCTGTGGCACTTCTCCGGCCCGGCGCTGGTCGTCGAGAGCCAGGAGGAGGCCGTCTCCGTCGTCCTGACCAAGAAGGTCCAGCCCGGCGACGTCATCGTCGTGCGCTACGAGGGGCCGGCCGGCGGACCGGGGATGCAGGAGATGCTGCACCCCACCGCGTTCCTCAAGGGCGCCGGGCTGGGCAAGGTCTGCGCGTTGATCACCGATGGCCGGTTCTCCGGCGGGTCGAGCGGCATCTCGGTCGGGCACATTTCCCCTGAGGCCGCCGCGGGCGGGGTGATCGGACTCATCGAGGACGGTGACACCGTCGTCCTCGACGTCGCGAGCCGCACGCTGGAGCTCCAGGTCGCCGACGAGGTGCTGGCCGAGCGCCGCGCCAAGATGGAGGCCAACGAACGCCCATGGCAGCCGCGGAACCGCGACCGGCCGGTGACGAAGGCCCTGCGCGCTTACGCGGCGCTGACTACGAGCGCCGACAGGGGCGCGGTACGCCGCATCCCCTGAGGCTCAGTGCGAACCCCACCCAGGCTCGTCTGCCCGGTCCGCGAGCAAGCGTTGGAGGCCTCGGGTGGCCGAGGCGATCACGACACCATCGGCGGCGACCCGGCGGCCAGCCCCCGCAGCCACGGTGAGGGCACCAGCCACCGGTACATGCCAAGGCAAAGCAGCACTCCGACGCCGATTGCGCACTTGTCGCCCAGGCTGAGACTTCCGACGCGGGGTGTGCCATCCGCCGATCTCTGGACGCCGTAGCGGGGCTGGCCGAAAATCGTCTCGCTCATTGTGTGCGCTTCTTTCTGGACATAGTGTCCTGAGGTCCGCGGCGGTGGCGCTTACCGACTCCGACGTCACCGATTCCTTGGTCGGATACCCGCGCATCCGCGAGCGCACGCCCGGCCGGTGTACCGTCTTATCGAGAAACGAAGAATTGCCTAGTCTGCATCCACACGACACGCCCCGTATCCGATACATCAGGTATTAGTTTACCATGATATGATGCGCTCATGCCCCGATATATAGGCCGCTGCTTCACTGTTGTCGCAGCATTTGTTACCGTTCTTGCGGCGACGGCGTGCTCGACACCACAAGGCGTCGCGCCCCAGGCGGTCGGGCCGCTCACTCATCCGCTTGCGGACCCGATTACTTCCGGCTTGGGGTTGACTCTTCAGGAGTTCGCGACGATACCGCCGTCGAAGCCGGACCCGTTGCCACCGCCCGGTGACAACCTTGACCGTTGGGCCCGGATCAATTATTTGGGTGAGATTCCGGACGGTTCGGGACGCCTATTCGTACCCGACCTCAACGGCAAGATGTATGTCATTAAAGATGGTAAGCCACAAATCTACCTTGACGTCGGCGCGGAGTTCGCCCCGAACTTCTTAAATACCAAGAGTCTCTCAAACGGGTTAGTCTTCGCAGCTTTCGACCCGGAGTTCAGTAAAACTGGTAGATTTTACACCGCCCACACCGAGGCTGGCCCTGCGCTTAATCCGAAGGTTCCGCAAACCAAGATACCCGACCTGCCCTACCCGCAGGAGATGCCTGCTCAAGCTGTGGTGACCGAGTGGAAGGCAGCTGATCCAGCCGCGAGCACATTCAAGGGAACGCGAAGGGAAGTCCTCCGGCTCGGATTCGCCGATACCATACACGGACTCCAGCAAATCGGTTTCAACCCGACCGCACAGCCCGGCGGCAAGGACTACGGATTGTTGTATATCGCCGTCGGTGACGGTGGCGTGGTCGGTGAAGAGAGCCCGGGTATGGTGACCACGGTGCCCCAAGATCTGAGAGTTCCGCAAGGAAAAATCCTGCGAATCGATCCGCGGGGTACTAACGGTACCAACGGAAACTACGGAATTCCGCCGGACAATCCCTTTGTAGGCAAACCGGGCGTCGCCCTCCGGGAAATCTACGTCTCCGGTCTGCGTGATCCCGTCCGCTTCAGTTGGGACTCTGGCAACGACCACCAGATGTTCCTGGCCAACATCGGCGAGCAGCAGATCGAATCGATCTATGAGGTGCACCCCGGAGATAACTTCGGCTGGAGCCAGCGGGAAGGCCCGTTTGTGTTCAAGGCCGGTGACCCCTCTTGTGGTGTCTTTACTCCGCCTGCTGATGACAGCAAATACGGTTACACCTACCCTGTAGTGGCTTTCGCTCATAACCCACCGCCGGGTCAGCCGCCGTGCCAGACCAGTGGGCACGCGGTAGTCGGCGGTTTCGTCTACCAAGGTAGCAGCGCCCCCGAGCTGCGCGGCAAGTATCTGTTCTCCGACTTCGTGCCGGGACGGCTGTTCTACGCCGACACCCGACAGATGCACTCGGGCGGTAAACTAGCAACAATTTATGAGCTTGCACTCTTTACGGACGGAGCGCAGCCGGTCACCATGCAGCAGCTTGCGGGGAGCTCGCGAGTTGATTTGCGGTTCGGCACCGATAGCCATGGCGAGCTCTACCTGCTATCTAAGGCAAACGGCAAGATCTGGAAAATCATGGGTACGCACCGGACGTCGGCACCACCACCACCACCACGATGATCAAGTGCGTTCATACTTGTGCATCAGGTGGCGTCGGATCGGTACTCACGAGATCTTTTGCGAACCGTAAGGACGCTCATCTACAACCCCAGGAACCTAAAGATCTCATCCAGTATTTCGGACTGCGCGATCCACCATACGGCGCTGGCGAGTGCCCCCATGAGCACAAAGACCAGCACGATTCGGAACGACAGGTAGTGTGCCGGCACGGGGATCCTCACGACGCGGCCACCAGCTTCTGAGGTGCGACCGACACACCGGAACGACCAAGCAGCCACAGTAGTGGCTGTGCCGGCGAGGTGGGGCTGGCCCAGCCGTCCGGGTCGGTCGCAGCGTTGCGCGACGACACGAGGAAATAGCGGACCACGTCGAAGTCGCGGGCGGCTCCTTGCAGCATGTTGTCCAGCCCCTTGTCGCGCAGCCAGGTCTCAATCTCTCCCGATGCTGCCTCGCGGTGTAGGCCTGCGGCGGGCGGAAGACCGAGCAGCAGGTCGGCCTTCACCACGGCGACGGCGAGCGGCTTGCTTTTCAGCTTCATGCCCTGGTCGCGCAGCGCCTGTGCGGTGACCAGATAGGACCGCTCGGGGTGCATCTTGGCCGGTTGCGCCGCCTCGAGTCGTGATCTAAGCGCTCCGGCGAGATCGTCCGCGACGGCAGGTACCGAGAACGGGTCGAGGACGAACACGAGGCCCTGGGCGTCATCGAGGAACGGCAGCTCGTTGTGCTGTTCGCTGCTGCTGAAGAACTCGCCGGCCGCGTCGAACAGGTGCAGTAGCGCCTTGCATCGCGACGCTGTGAGCAACAGGGTCATTCCGGCCGGTGGTCGGTCGGCCTCCGTCTTGGTCGTCTGCATCCCCGACTCCACCATCGAGGTGGCGGCCCGGAGGGTGTCCTCACTTTCCGGGCCAATTGGGTGCAGAGACCCGCCGGCGGCATCCAGATGCCGGACAAGTGCGACCATGCCGGCCCGCAGCAGCCGGGTCTTACCAGCCGAGGCGGGTCCGAACACCGGAACCAGCACGTCGGTCAGCACAGCCGCCCCGGCGCGCAGCGGGCGGTCGCATTTCTGGCACGCGGCCACCAGCCCGACCGCGGCTTGCAGGACAGTGGTCGGCAGCAACGCCCCACACTCGCACCGACGAACGAAAGCACCGAGCCGGCCCGCCCTGATGTCGTGGTGGGTTTGTCCGCACCCACAGCGGTAGGCCGGCAGCCGGTTGCGGTAATTGCAGCCCGAATGGTGGCAAGTGGCCTTGGCGCCGCGGAGCACGCGGATACTCAAGTCCACCCCGCGCAGCAGACCGACGATGAGTAGCCAGCCGAGCCACGCAAGAGTGAGCACAATCCCGACCAGACCATAGACCGCGATGCAGCCCACGATGGCGCCCGCCGTCAACGCGATGGCTCCCAGCAACGGCAGCAGCAGGAGCGGCCAGAGCACGAGCACCACCGGTTTCTCGCGCACGACCTCGGTCATCAACGCCCACATCGACCCGAGCGTGCGTGCGGTGCGCCCCAGCGCCGCACCAAGGTCGGCTCGGCTCTGCGCGAACAGGTAGCTCGGCCACGCGCTGTCGCGCTCAAAATTGGACTTAACGCTCGGCAGCCGCTTGCGGAGATCGAATGGGGTGACGGTCGGGGCTGCCGAGCCGCCCAACCCCAGCAGCACGCCGGCCAACACCACGATCACCAGCAGCATGCCGATGCCGCCCGCGCCAACCGTCACAAAGGGCCACGCGGGCCCAAGCACGTAGACGAAGACGTAGTAGCAGGCAGCGCCGTACAAGGCGATCGCGAGGACCGCGCCGATGACCGCAGGCACGGCTCACTCACCCCATTTCCGGAGCTGTTTATCCGATCTCGCGCTGGATCGCCGGCGCAGGGTCCAACGGGGGGCTTTGAGCTCGGACACCCACTCCCACCACGGCTGCCCCAGGCCACTCGGGTAGCTGCGCTCGACCGCGGTCCGAACATCTTTAGGCATTGCGGCGACGAGTTGTCCAAGGCGGTGCAGCAGGATGCTCCCAGCGGTCTGCTGTTGCTCAGTGGCCGGCCTGCCGGTGGCAAGGATGAAGGAGAACGCGACAGCCCGGCACTCGTCGGGCGTTGGGCTGCCGGTATCGCGTGGCCATCTGACCTCGAGTGCCTCATAGACCGGGATCGAGACCTCTTCCGAGCAGGCTTTTAGGAAAGCGAGCGCGGTATCGGGGGGTGCGGCAAGCAGGTTGTCGACAACGATCGGCGTTCTGACCTCGAATAACGAATCAACCGGTGCTGTCGCACAATTGTCGTCGGTGGAAAAGGGCTGCGCTTGCCCGAGCTCCTGGCCGACGCGCAGCACTGCGTCGTGGCTCATGCGCAGATCAGCGAACCGCGGCGGTAACTGCTGACCTTGCTCGCAGAGCTGGATGATTATCCATAGACCTTCCGCCGACAGGGTCTGTTCTGCCTCGAGCACCGCGCAGAGCCGGGACCCGACCTCGGATGACAATCTCTGGCCGTTCTCTGCAAGACTCGCTAGGAATATGGCTCCCGCGGATATTCCGGGCGTTCGCGTGCCGAAGATGATGTCCCAGGCCACCGTGCTCGGATGCTTTTCGCCGACCATCCGCGCGAACGCCCACTTCTGGACATCCCGCACAAGCTGACTGCGCCTCGAGGCCCCGAGATGCTGACTGGCCACGGACAGCAGCTCGGTGTCCAATTCGTCGGCCGGGTCGCAAGCCTCCTGCCACAGCGGTCGCCACCAGCGCGCGCGGATCGCCGCCACCGCGTGGGCCTGCTCCGCACCTGCCAACCAACCCCGCAGCACATCGCGTACCCAGTCGAGTGCCTCGGGCGGCGCGTGCCACCTCTCAGGCTCGAGGCCTGGATCGGATTGTTGGATCCACCACGCAGCGAACACGTAGGCGGTGCCGCGGAAGTTGGCGGTGACAGGCCGTAGGACGTGCCGGTTGGCCACAGTAAGCAACAGGGGCACCTGATCCGGACGCGCCCCGCGCAGGGCCGCCTCGAGCTCGGCGCGACCGTGCTCCTGGTCCTCGTCCGGAGTATCCAGGAGCGGCAGCGGTGCGAGCGCGGTAAGCATGGGCAGTGCGGTGACGCCATCGGCTGCGGCCAGTGCCTCGCCGATCTCGGCGGTCAGCAGTCCGCGACGGATCTGAATAGCTGCTGCCGCCCAGCCGCGCAAACTCGCGGCGGCGGCCAGGGTGCGCAGCGCGGACGCGCCCGGGGCCGCCTCCAACACCGCCGCCAGTGCCGAGTCGCGAGCGATCCTCATCGCTTCCGCGGGCGCGGTCAGTAACCACTCAGCCACCTGTTGCGCCTGGCCCTGTCCAGTCAGCCGCTCACCAGCCGCGACCACCACCGCGACAAGGCGATCAGCGTCGGTCGGCTGGACCTGCGCGTCAGTCGGATCAGTACCCTGTGCGAAAGCCCTGGCGAACTGGCCCGCCAGCTCGACTGCGTCCACCACGTCGTAAGGATCCTCGGTCAGCAAGCGGGGGACCCAGAAGCACGCGGCGTCGGTGATCTCCACATCGGTGTGCCGGCCCCGGCCGAGGTCGAAGACAGCGAGCCCGCTGCCTGGCTCGGTGTCCGCCCACCGCCCAGCCCACTCCGGATGCAGCGCGATGATGTCGTGCTGACCGTATTGGGCGTCTGCCACGAAGACCTTGAAGCTGACTTGCAGCGCCTCAGGTCGGGGCAGCAGCAGGGTCGCCGCGGCGACCCAGCACGCTGCTTCCTCGGGGTCGGTGCTCACGAGCACGACGGTGCGCCGGTGTTCGGGGTCGGCGAGGTGGTGGATCGCTGAGACTAGGGCGGTAAGCCGTGCCTGGCCGCTTGCGGAGTCGCGCACCCGGTCGCGGACGGTTTCGACGTCGAGTGGTCCCGGTGGTGGGTAGGCCTCCATCGGGTCAATCTCGGCGCCCGGAGCAGGCGCTACGGCCCACCATGGTGCGCCCCACAGCTGCGCGGGCCTCACCGACCCGTAGTCCGCGGGATCCCGGGTGACGACGGCGTGGGTGAACTGGTTGCCCTCCCGCGTGCCGTTGGCCTCCTGGCCCAGGTAGCGCCCCGCTGCGGTCGCGAACACGCCCCCCTCAGCGGTGTGCGCCAGCGACGGTGGGTAGTCGCAGACCGGCCTGCGCTGCCGCATCCACCTCACCGGAGGCTCGTAGAGCGCCGTACGTTGTACCAGCGGCATGGCCCCGGGGGTGACTCCGGACGATGCGGCCTGGAACTGGAAACCGGCCCCGCCCTGAAGACCTTGCCCCGGCCGGCAGTCGGTGTAGTAGAGCGAGCCGAACCCGCCGCTCACGCTCGGCTCCGGCCGATCACGCCGAAACCGCTGAGTAACCACAGCAGCGGCTCCTCGACGCGGAAGGGCTGCACACCGCCCGGGTCGACCTCTTTGGCCGCGTAGTCAGGGGCTGCGCCGAGGGCCGATACCGCGAAATAGCGGAAGGTCGCGTAGTTCTGCATGAGATGCGCGTCGATATCGTCCGCACCGTAGTCGTGCAGCATGGCCCGCACGTGCTCATGGGTGTCCTGGCCCGCCGTCTCAGCGTAGCCCGGCAGCGCCGCTGGCTTCACCAATAGCGGGTGGTTTCCACCGAGCACTGGGAAGAAGGCGTCCATTTTCGCGAACACGACGGCCAGCGGCACCTTGACGCGCCTACTCGCCTTGACCTGATGCGACACCCGAAGTAGCTCGGTAATTCGGTTGAGCACATCCAGCGGCGGTTCGGCCTCGCGGACGGCGGACGCGGGAACGTCGATGTGGCCCATCGCTCCGGGCAGCTGCCACGGGTCGAGCAGCAGGACCAAGCCGTTCGCCACGCCAAGGTAGGCCTGCGTGTGCACCCGGTCCTGAGTGGTGAGGTCCTCACCTGCGGTGTCGTAGAACGAGATCACCGTCGTGCCGAAGGTTTCCAAGCCGAGTCTGCGCTTCGGCTGCCGCCATTCGATGACGACCGGTGCGCGCAGCCCGTTGAGTGGCGCAGCTGTCTGCTCGAACAGCCTTCTGTGCTGGAAAAGCTGATCTTCGTAGTCTTCCAGCCATTGCCGCGGCGACCCGACGCCGCCCTGTTGATCTCCGCTCAGCCGGATGTCGGCCTGAAACCGTCGCCGCACCGTGGTGTGCAGTTCGTGGTGCAGCACCGATAGGTAGACAGTCTTGCCCGCCCCCTTGCCGCCGACCATCCCGACAAGTGGACTGCGGCTCTCCGCGAAAATTGACGACAACGGTGTGTGGCAGGCAGGGCAGGCACGTACGCCGGTGCGGCCGCCGCAGTGCGGACACGCTGCCATGCGGGGCCTGCTGAGTGGACGGCCGAACATGCCGCGCGACGCTGGCACGAAAGTCGGGTACGCCGCCGTTCGAACATTCGTCAGCTGCTGGCGGCGCTCGTCCTCCCGCTTCGCGCACCTCGGGCGGCCTGGCTCGCCACGCCCGAGGCACTGATAGGCCAGCTTGCCTTGATTGATGAGGTGGTAGCAGTACGGGCAGGCGATGGTGGCCATCTCAAAATACCTTCAACTGGCAGACTGGCGGATCGACGAGAAAGGCGGCTGTGGGTTCGGCAAGGAAGCACCGCAACCAGTAGGGCTTGGACAACCGCGGGATGGGCACCTCCAGCACCACCGGCACCGCAGGGTCGATCACGACCGGCTGCCGAAGCAGCTCCACCCCCGACTCAGGTGATAGCGGCATGGCGTGTCCAGCAGCAGCCACGATGATCACGGTGACCCCGGAGATAGGCTCTGCACCGGACAGCGTCACCACGCACGTCAGACCACTGAACAGGCGGTAGCCGCGGCGGCGCAGCCGGTAAGTCAGCGGAGGTGGTCGCTCCTCGACAACCACCGACCTCATGTCCGAGCGGCTTTCCCCGCTTTCGTCGAGCATGACGGCGCCCACCTCGACGCGCGGGGCCCCCCGGAAGCCGCGGAGCTGGCAGCCGCCCTCGTCCCGGTATTGCTGCAAAGTGATGCGACGCCCGCCGCCTGCCCAGCGCACATCTGCTACGTTCACTTTGTCTGGCCACAGCCACGTGACGCGGACATCGTCGCCGAACCGCTGAGCCCGCACCCGGCGCACCGGATCCACAATGGCCACGACGGCGTCCTGCCCGCAGACCACGCCATCAGCGCCGAGGGTGAACGGCACACAGTAGGAACGGCCGGGGGGCACCTGCGCGACGAGTGTCATCGACTCGCCCTTCGCGATGCGTGTGCCGTCGAGCTCGACGCCGTAGCTCGCCAGCTCTGCCAGCGCCACGATTTGGCCGTATTCCCACGGGCACGGCTGCGGTGA
>JAICSB010000745.1 GCA_025937115.1 Pseudonocardiaceae bacterium
GGGTCTGCTGCACGAACTGGTGACAGGTTCGGTTAGGCCGCCTGGGTGGCGGTTGGGGTCATGATCGCCTCGTATTCGATGGGGGTCAATCGGCCGAGGGCGTCTTGCCGGCGGCGCCGGTGGTAGGTCCGCTCGATCCAGGTCACGAGCGCGATCCGCAGCTGGTCGCGGGTGCGCCAGGGCTGGCGGTCGAGGACGTTCTTTTGCAGCAGCGAGAAGAAGGACTCCATGGCGGCGTTGTCGGCCGCGGAGGCGACCTGGCCCATCGAGCCGACCAGCCCGTGGCGGGTCAGCGCACGGTGGAACTTCCTTGATCGAAATTGCGACCCGCGGTCGGCGTGCACGATGCAGCCGGCCACGTCGGCGCCTTCGGCGCGGCGGCGGGCGACGGCGTTGTCCAGCGCGGCGACCGCGAGGCGTGCCTTCATGCGTGAGTCGATGGAGTAGCCGACGATCTTGTTGCTGAAGCAGTCCTTGATCGCACAGCAGTAGAGCTTGCCCTCGCCGGTCCAGTGTTCGGTTATGTCCGTCAGCCACAACGTGTTCGGCTCGGCCGCGGTGAAGTCGCGATTGACCAGGTCGTCGAAGGCCGGCGTGCCGGGCTTGCGCTTCTTCTTGCCGTTGCGGCCGCGTGGCTTGCCGAACACTGACCACCAGCCGTTCGTGCTGCAGATCCGCCACGCGGTGCGGTCGGCCATGGCCTGGCCCTCTTCGCGGGCTTCGTCGGCGAGGAACCGGTAGCCGAACTCCGGGTCGTCGCGGTGAGCGTCGAACAGCGCGTCCGCCCGGTGCGCCTGGACCCATTCGGCATCGGTGACCGGCGCGGCCAACCAGCGGTAGTACGGCTGGCGAGCGATCTTGAGCACCCGGCACGTCACCGTCACGGGGATCCCGTCGACGGCCAGCTCGCGGACGAGCGGGTACATCATTTCCCCAGGCTGCCCGGCAGGTTGGCCTGCGACAGATACGCCGCGGCCCGGCGCAGCACCTCGTTCTCCTGCTCCAGCAGCTTGTTGCGCTTGCGCAGCTCGCGCAGTTCGGCGGACTCGCTCGCCGTCACCCCCGGCCGCTTGCCCTGCTCGACATCGTCAAGGGCCAGCCAGCGGTGCAGGCACGACTCGGAGATCCCGAAGTCCTTGGCCACCTGCGCCACCGACGCCTCACTCGCCCGGGCGACCCGGACCACGTCCTCGCGGAACTCCCTGGGAAACGGTTTCGGCACGGTCGACATCCTTCCAGCGGAGATCAACGTCTCCACACATCAGATGTCACCTATCCGTGCAGCAGTCCCGACAACGCTCCGCGTCGCTGTACACACGGATCGCATACACGACCTGATGTGGACCAAGCGAAGTCGCTCCCAGCGCCCCTCGCGGACGATGTATGCGTCAGGCTTAGCGGTCGAATGCGAGCTGGCGAGAATTCTCGACGCCGGTGCGACATGCCGGTCGATCTTCGGAGCCAACAATCGAAGATCGCTCTACGCATAATGCGCAACGTCGCAATCTGACCGTGCCGGCAAGCACGCATAGCAACTCACCGGAGCGGCTCGCCGACCGAGGAGGGCCGCGCGTATCGAGTCCTCTTTGTGTCAACCCCTTTCCTGATGTCGGGGGGGCTGCTCCTGCGCCTTTGAGTGTGGTCCGGTGCTCGCTGGCGTCAAGATCGTTCCTGCCTCCGCCCGCTGCGCGGGCGTTGGCGGGGCTGCATCTTGACC
>JAICSB010000435.1 GCA_025937115.1 Pseudonocardiaceae bacterium
CGCCATCGCGCGCGAACCGTGAATTCTGGTTGCTGTGGATGGGACAGGCCAGCTCTACGCGAGCTCTACGCTGGAGTCGACATCGTCGGCGTTGGCGATGCCGCTGCTGGTGTTGGCCCTGACCGGGCTCGCCGACCCAGATGGATCGCTCACCGCGTTATTCCTGGCCGCCCACAGCGGCGCGGTGCGCCACGTCGTGGCCCCGCCGATCTGCCGGCTGCGGTGGCTCGCAATCAGGCCTACCACCAGGCGGCCCTGGTCGGTGGCCCCCGCTGGGTGGGTTGCTGTACGCGACGGCCCGGAGTTTGCCATTTGTCACCGATGCGGTCACCTACCTGATCTCTTACCTGACGATCACCGCGATTCGTACCCCGCTGCAGGATTCGCGACCGCAGTCCCCACACCTGAGGGAGCCGCTGTGGCGTCGCTTGCTCAAGGGCCTGCGGTGGATCCTCGCGGAGCCATTCCTGCGGGCCTCAATGCGGCGGTGGCACTCGGTTGCGATGTGCTCGGTCAGCGGATGCAGAGCTGGTTGCCGGCTGCGCGGCAGGTGGCGAGTTTGCCGGTCTTGATCCAGTCGTAGACGACAGCGATGCTGTAGCCGAGTCGCCCAGCGGCGTCAGCGACGCTGATCTCACCGTCGGCGTAGGGATTTGGGGCTGGGATGTTGGTAGGCGTGCCGGATCCACTGCACGGCGGCGACGTTGAAGGTCGTCCGTGGGAGGAGGCTGCTGACGACGTCAGCGCGCGTCGCGATCACGACGCAAACCTACGCGAAGCGCACGAGAGCGCCGAGCATGACCTGCATCCGTTCGCTAGTAGCGCACGTTGCGCAGGCGGGGCCGCGAAAACTTCATCACTGTGCCGGCGATCGGGGGGTCTGTGGCGTGTGAGCGTGCGCGTTCACCACGGTCGCGGTCCGGTCCACAGTGGTCTTTCTTGTCCATGGATCTGTCCATGAACTTGCGTCCACGCTTGCCTACCGGGGCCTTCGGCCACGAACTCGTGCAAGCTAGTGCCCATGTGGTGTACTCCTGCCGGGTGAATTCGAAGTCTCATAATCCGTCAGGTCGTGGGTTCGATCCCCACCCGCCCCACCGGTTGACCAGCATGAACAGTCCGATCCGCGCTCCCGTCAGATGGTCTCTGGCAAGGAGCAACCCCGGGCGCCTCTACAGCCTTGCATGTTCCCTTACTCGCGTTGCTCATCGGCGGGGTGGTCGCCAGCGGGGCACAAGCTTTGCGGTTCAACGCGACAGCAGGTGCCGAACACGTACTGCTCTCGGCGTGAGAACGACGATCGAGCGCGGACGCCACAGCAGGTGTCCGGTTGGCGAGAAGCAGAGCAGCGACGTCCGTCGCTCGGACGACATCGGGAAGCTGCCGCAGGAGGACCACCGACGGCTCGACGGCGCGGGTGAACGCAAGCTTGCGGCCGAAGTCGCCTCGATCAGCGGTGACAAGGGTGAGACCCTCGGTGGCTGCCTTGGCGAGCACCTGCGGGTCGCTGGCACTGGCCATGTCGTAGTCGCGAATGTGTGTGGCGTGATGTCCACCGGCGGTCAGCGGTGCGCAGATTCGGGGCGAGAGGTTCTCCCTCATCGATCAGGAACTTCACGCAGGCGGCCTCAGCGGGTAGTAATGCTCGGCGAGCGACTCAGCGGCGTAGTTCAGTGCCGCTGGAATGTCCTCAGGTTGGAGATCGGGGTGCTCGCCGACGATGTCGTCGACACTCATCCCTCCAGCGACCATCCACAGAACGGTGACGACGGGGAAGCGAAGACCCGGATGCAGGGCTGGCCGTCCATCTTGTCCGGCTCGATTGTGATGCGGTCGTGTACCTGCGCGCTCACGGGAAGATCACCTCAATACCTGTGTCAGTGTGGCCACTGTAGCTGTGACCGCTGTAGATGGATCTCTGTCCGTCGGTCTACCGTGGATACCGTGGGCATGGCGATGGCCACGAACTGTGGTCCGATTGCGATTCATGCCCACGAAACGGAGTCTGTGGTTCCTATTCGCACTGGTAGCAGCGTCGGGCGTCTGAGCCTGACCGCTTCGTAATCCGTCAGGTCGTGGGTGCGATCCCCACCCGCCCCACACCTCTACCGGTCAAGGCTCCACCCCGATGATCTAAAACCGCATGGCCTGTCCCGTCGGCGCGTCCACCCGGCCAGCCCGTTGCCGCCGCCGGGCGCCTCGCCGCGCGCGATTCGCGACGTGCTGACAATCCCCGAGGACCGCGTCGAGTTGACCACGAGTACAAGCGGGCGCTGGCCACTGCCGCCGAGACGATGGAACTTGCGGACGGTCGCGAGCAGTTTCCCGGGCGTGCCGCAGATTGCCTACACGACAGGCCACGTGCAGGTATCGGTTGCAGCACTTGACAGCGCCACATCCCTGCCGGCACGTCTCGGGAGATCGCTCGGTTCGTAGACGAGATGTCTGTGATGGTTGCGGGCAGTAGGTGAATCCGTATCGCGCGATCGACCAGTACGGCCAGGTCATCGACGTGCTCCCTGCCGCGATCCGGCGGCCGCCCGCGGATTTCATCCGCGGGCCGAGCACGGCCCACGGCCCACTGAGGTAACCACCGACCGGGTACCGGTTTCGCTGCAGGGGATCGAGGAGCTGATACCCGCACCGTGCCACGTAACCGAGCAGCACGCGAGTAACCCGTCGAAGCCGATCAAGGGCGCCTGAAGGCCCGCTTACCCGGCTAGATTCCATCATCAGCATCACAATTTTTGCCAGATGGCTGCCCGTCTCTCGAAGACGGAGAAGGCGCTACGCTCCAAAGAGGCATCTCGTAGGGGAGTGATGATGGTTACCGAGATCTTGTGGCGCCAGCCCGGGAAGATGACACAATTCGAACAACGCAGCCTTGAATCACTCGTCGAGGAAGTGTCAGACGAATTCGTTCCACCACTATCTACCCGAAGCAGCACAACCCAGGCGGTGCTAGCGAGTGCCAGCGGCAGCGCATCGATTAGCTACTTTGATGAATTGCTTATGGAACATTGCCTTCTGTTGCTCGAGTGCGACCAATTGCAAGGGTTTCTTTCCTTCCGCACCTTTCACCGCGACACCCGCTTGCCGCATATAGGAATCTGCATCTACGTCAGCACTATTTCTGTTCGTCCCGCGGCGCGAAGACGCGGACTTGCTCGCCTGCTATACCAGAAGGTCTTAGGGCTTCCCGAGACGTTGCCTGCATGGATTCTTCTATGCACACGGTCCACCAACACGCATCATCTACAACTGTTAGATACCCTCGGATTCAAGCATCTCCTTGCCGTTCCTAGTCGCAGGGATCCTGCGGTCGACAGTATTTATCTCGGGCGCAAACGGTAGCAGCATCCAGCTCAGCGCCGATGCGGGCTGAGTCGAGGCACGGAGCCCGAATAGGCGGCTGCTCCGAGTCGTACGAACGGACCGTGTTCTTGATACGTCCTCTCGGCTTTCGAGTCCACACCAACGCGCCGAATCAGCTACGCGGACTTGCTGGCATTCGAGCACGTACACCAAGCGGCGTCAGTCGAAATGTTGAGTAGTCCACGGTGGTTCCCTGTTGGGTCAGCCGCCGCGTGGCTACGACCACGGCGCGCAGCCC
>JAICSB010000328.1 GCA_025937115.1 Pseudonocardiaceae bacterium
CCGCCCGTCCTCCTCGGACCCTTCCGCGCTCGGGTTCGTACGCAGGCCGATGGTGCGCTGGCTCGATCCTCACCAACTCGTCGACACGGCGGTGCGGGTTCTGCTCTCGGGTGTCTTCAGCGCCTACGCTGACTACCGGGAGTTGCAGGCGCTGGAGCCAGCCGAGATGCCGGATCGCTCTGAGCAAGCCGATCTATGGTTGGACTACGTCGCCGACCTCGGCGACGGGTGGAACTCGACGTATACCGTGGCCACGCTGCTGGCCACCGAAGGGCTCAAGCTCGACTGGGATGGCGAGACCTACGCCACCGAGCGGGGGCGGATCCTGGTCATGGGCGGCGATCAAGTGTACCCGGTGCCCAAGGCCGCGGAGTACCAGAACCGCATGCTCGGTCCGTACCAGGCGGCGCTGCCGTGCGCCGCGGGAGAAGCCCCCGAGCTCTTCGCCATTCCGGGAAGCCATGACTGGTACGACGGGCTGGTCAACTTCACCAGCATCTTCTGCCGCAAACGCTGGATCGGTGGATGGAAAACGGTGCAGCGTCGGAGCTATTTCGCGCTCAAACTTCCGAACCGCTGGTGGCTCTGGGGCGTCGACATCCAGTTCGGGTCCTATATCGACGAAGCCCAATTGCGGTACTTCGCTGGGGTCGCCCTGTCCCATGTGAAGCCCGGTGATCGGATCATCATGTGTACGGCCAAGGAGGTCGACAGCGGCAGGAAGGGCACCGAGATCCATTCCGACCGGGATGTGGAGTTCCTCGAACGCGAGATCATCACACCCTGTGGTGCCCGGCTGGTGCTGTACATCAAGAGTGGAAAGCACTACTACGCCCGATACGAACAGGAGGATGGCACTCGCCAGCACATCACCTCCGGCGGCGGCGGCGCCTTCTTACATCCCACCCACAACCTGCCCGAACGCATGGACCTTCCCGGCCCAGCCGGGCCGGTCGCCTACCGCAAAGCGAGCACCTATCCATCGCCGGAGGTATCGAAACGGCTGAGGAAGCGGATCTGGCTGCTCGCTCCCTACAATCTGCCCCTTGCCGGGGTATTCGGCGCCGTCCAAGTGCTGTTGGCTTTGATGCTGGGACTTCATCTCCAAGACCGTCACGTCGCACTCGGGCTGGGCGACTTGCTCAACGCTGTGTGGGAGAGCCCGACGCTTTTCCTTCTCGTCCCGCTGGTGATCGTGGTCCTGGTGGGAATGGTGCGCTTCGCCCACGACGCCCGTGGCCTGCGCCGATTCCTCGTCGGGACGGTCCATACGACGGTACAGTTGGCGAGCGCAGCCGGATTCATGATCGCCTCCTCGTGGCTGTCGTCTGCCTTCGGGCTTCGGGGAGCGTGGTCCCTGGTCGCCTTCCTCGGCCTGATCTTCCTTGTGGGTGGAATCGGCGGAATGGTGGGAATGTCGGGCTATCTCTGGGTCGCCAACTGCTTTGGCCTGCATGGAACAGAGGGATACGCAGCCCAACACCACCAGGACCTCAAACATTTTATCCGTTTGCACATCGAGGCCGACGGCGCCCTGACCGTGTACCCGATAGCCGTTGACCGGGTCGGCCGGAAGTGGACACTGTGCCCGGATGCGCCGGCACATGCTCCCTGGTTCGCCGCGCATGGCGCCGAGCCCGAACCGCATCTCATCGAAAAACCGATCACAATCAGCGGTATAGGCCGCGCTTGCTGAATGTCGAGCAGCGGGAGGCGATCGTGGCTACAGTTCCGGCCCTTGTACTCGTGCACGGGGCTTGGCACGGTCCCTGGTGCTGGGACCTGGTGATCGAGCAGCTCAGCGGCGTCAACATCCGCACGATCGCACTGCCGAGTAGTGGCCATGATCCGTCCAAGCTGGGGGATCTGTATAACGATGCAGAGATCGTTCGATCTGTCGTCGCGGACGTCGAGGGGCCAGTGGTCGTGTGCGCTCATTCCTACGGCGGTGCGCCTGTTACCGAGGCGCTGGTTGGCATGGGAAAGGTGAGACATCTGGTTTACCTCTGTGCATGGCAGGGCAACGTAGGAGATTCGCTTCTCGGCGCGAGACACGGCATACCTCCGCCATGGTGGGAGATGCACGAGGCTGAGGGGTACATCGATCCACTTCGACCGCGTGAGATTTTCTACGGGGACGTCGACCCGGCTACCGCCAAAGCGGCAATCGCCCGCCTTGGACACCAGTCGCTCGCAGCGGTGTCGCAGCCGTTGACCCAAGCCAGTTGGCGCGACATCTCTAGCACCTATGTGATCTGCGAGAAAGACTGCGCAATCCCGCCCGCCACTCAGGAGCAGATGGCGCGACGGGCGCACCGCGTCGAGCGTCTCGGCACATCCCACTCCCCGTTCTTGAGCCGGCCATCACTAGTTGCTGATATACTGCGCAACGAACTGCGGGTGGCAGCGGCGGACTGAACGAAAGGAATAGCACTAGTCGGCGACCTCGGCCACTTTGAGCAGCAGCTTTCCAGTGTTGTCGCCGGCGTAGAGCATGTTGTGCGCTTCGACGGCGTTTTCGAGGCCGTTGAGGATGGTCTCGTGGTAGGTGATCTTGCCCTCGGCGATGAGGCCCGCAAGATATTCGATCGCTTCGCCGTAACGGTATGCGTGGTCAATCACCAGGAAGCCTTGTCCACGCCGTTGGGAGCGGCAGCGTCGAGCTGGGCACGCCAGTCGCTCGCCTTGTAGTCGACACAGGCGTCGAAGCCCAGATCCGTGGTCACGTGATGGCACTTCTGCGGCCCTCCAGCGATGCCGACGACGCGCGCGCCCTTCGCTCTGGCTATCTGGCCGGCCACCGAGCCCACCGAACCGGCGGCGGAGACGACGACGGTCTCGCCAGGCTGTGGCTTCACGATGTCCATGCCGACGTAGGCGGTGATACCACCGGTAACCCCCAGCACGCCGAGGAAGGCCGGCAGCGGCGCCGGCGCCGGCGCGGGTTTAAGCTCTGGTATTTCCTCTCTCACCAGTGCGAAGTCGGACTCGGCGCATAGGCCCTGCGGGCGCCGCCGCAGATAGTACCTGCGATTGACAAGAGCCGAAGCCATGGCCGCTCCCTTTTGAGTTGCCCGCGCCCGCTGGATGCGGTGGCGCATTGGGGTCGTCGAGCTATCCGCCGACCTACCTTAGCCCAACCATTTCGAGCACCACGCCACTCGCGAGATCTTCATCGAAGTTCGGACCGATTCCGGAACGGCCGGCGAGGCCGGACCCTCAGTCGTCGTAGGGATCGTCTACTCGAGCCGAGCCGGCGGCGAGGTCGGTGGCTGCATCCACCCAATCGGCAGGGTCGATCAGCGCGAAGGTGGCTCCGGAAGGGTCAGCGACCCGGGCGATTCGCCCCAGCTCGGTGTCGTAGGGATCGATATCCACCCGGCCACCCAACGCGAGGACCCGACGGGCCGCAGCGTCCGTGCCGATCTGCGGTTCCACCGCGAAGTGCAGCATCCAGTGCGCAGCGCAGCCCGGGTCCGCCCAGCTCTCGTTCATTTCTAGCCTGCCCAGCATCGTCTTGCCGTCGCGTGACCAGGTGGTGTAGTCCACCTCGATGCCGTCACCGATCTGCCGCTGCTGGTAGCCGAACAGGTTCGCAAAAAACTCATCAGCCCGTGGGCCGTTCCAGGTATCCAACTCAGCCCAGTACAGCGATCCAGGGACGGTCCGGCGCAACATCGATGGTCGTGCGGGCTGCCAGAAACCAACCACGGCGCCCGTCGGGTCTACTCCGAAGAGCACCCTGCCCTGTCCTGGAACCTCCGTCGGCCCCGACAAGACCCGGCCACCCAGCCTACCGAGCACCTGCGCGGTGCGCGTCACGTTGGCGCTTTCCAAGTACAGCGTCCAGGTCGCGGGTTGACCCGTCTGCACCGGAGTTCCCGACAGACCAGCCACCGGGCGACCGCCACACAATGCGGTCAGGTACTCCTGGCGGCGCTGGCCCGAGTGGATTTGGTAGGTCCAGCCAAATAACCCGCTGTAGAATTCCCGGCTACCGGCCGGATCGGTACTCGACACATCAACCCAACACACCGACCCGGCACTGGGTGATTCGTCCCGGCTCGCCCCTTTTGTGCCCACTCTGTTCGCCCACATACCTGAGAGAGAATCCAGCGGCGCCCGCAAATACCCACTGCGCTGGTCGCCCGGCGTGCGCGTGCTCATGAGGTCAGGTTGGCGTCTGCGTTGCCTTCGCTGCTGTCGTCAGCTCCGGGCCGACAGGTGGAGGCATCCCGTCACGCGGATGTCAGTCTCGAAACGGCTGTGACCGTTCCTGAGCGATGGCCGCACCGTTCGAAGACTAGCGGTCCGGTAACAGCGCCCATGGCTGAATATCTAGTCATTCGTGGCGGCGGCGACAAAGACGATCGGCGGCAAACATTCAGCCCTGATGATCAGCGCATGACGTTGTCGCCGGTCGGCCGGTGGGCGTCCGGTGGGGCTGGTGGTGGTTGGCCGGGACGGCGTGTTAGGTGGGTGCGGGTAGGGCGGGCATCCAGGGTTGGCCGGTGAG
>JAICSB010000037.1 GCA_025937115.1 Pseudonocardiaceae bacterium
CTCGGTCTGATGTACTTCCCCGATCAGCCCGGTGCACTGGCCGGCCAGTACCGCGCGCTGCGACCCGGCGGACGGATCTCCGCGATCGTCTTCTCAACGGCGGACCGCAATGGCTTCTTCTCGATCCCGATCTCGATCATCCGTCGCCGGGCCCAGCTGCCGCCCCCCGCGGCCGGCCAGCCCGGACCGTTCAGCCTCGGCGGTCCTGGTGTTCTCGAGGACGTCTTGCGGCAGGCCGGCTTCCGCAAGGTCGGCTCGCAGGCGGTGCCGGCCCCACTGCGCATGGCGCACGCCCAGGACTGCGTCCGGTTCGAGCGCGAATCCTTCGGTGCGCTGCACCAGATGCTGGCCGGCCTCACGCCCACCGAACAGGAACAGGCCTGGCAGGAGATCAGCACCGAGCTCGCCCGCTTTGAGGGACCCGAGGGTTTCCAGGCCCCGGCCGAGTTGATCGTGGCCTGGGGTGTGAAGTGACCCGAGTTGGTCGCGGCTGACCCTGGGGTGAACGAGCGAACGACCGTCAACTCCAGACGCGCTCGGCGGTCGCAACGATTGTCCGGAGTTTGGTCTCCTGGTCGGCAGGGGAGAGCGCATTGCCGAGGATGGAGGTGGCGAACCCGCACTGTGCAGACAGCGCGAGGCGCTCGAGCGGCACGTGGCATGCTGCCTCGCGGATCCGCGTCTCGAGCTCCTCGACGGTCTCCTGTCGTCCAGCCTTGGTCGTCACAAGCTCGAGGACGACGGTCTTGTCCGGCGGTACAGCGGCTAGTGGATCGAATCCACCCGAGCGGTCGTCGTCGTACTCCAGGAGGAGCCGCTCGGCGCGCACCCGGGGGAACAGGCGCTGCGCGAGCCAATCGTAGCCGCCTTCGACCAGCCAGCGGCTCTGCTGGTTGCCACGACAAAGATGAAAGCCGAACGCAACGCCGGGACGTTGCCCGAAGACGATGTTGTCGAGCTCGAGGCCGAGGTCCAGCCAGCGCTCGGCCGGCCACCCTCTGCTGGCATAGAAGTCGCGATAGGCGGAATCGGCGAGGAGTGGATAATGAGGGGCGTCGAGCTGAATGTATTCGCAGCCGAGCCGCACGAGCTCGTCGACCTCCTCGCGAAGGATTTCGGCGACGTCGCCTAGAAAGCTTTCCAGGGTCGGATAGGCACCGCGTGAGCGCTCGGGATCATAAAAGTTGGCGAAAAGGCTCGGGCTGGGCAGTGTGACCTTGACGATCCGCTCGGATTGTCCGCGCGCGTACATGAACTCCTCGGCAGAGAGGAAGCGGCGGCGCCGAAGCCGGTTGAGGACGGCGATCGGCGGGCGGTTGATGCGTTTGTCTCCGACCTCGTCCCCGTGCCAGTCGCCCCACAGGAACGCATCGAGATCCCAGTCGCTGAAGCCCTCGACCGCCTCCGTGAACTGGCTCTGAAAAGACAGACGACGCATCTCACCATCGGTGACCACGGCGAGGCCGGCGTCCTCCTGGAGACGGATCGCCGTCTCAACCGCTGCGTCCTCCACCCTCTGGAACTCAGACGGATCGATCTCACCGCGCTCCTGGCGCTCGCGTGCTTCGAGCAGTTCGCGCGGCCTGAGCAGGCTGCCGACGACGTCGGTGCGCGCCTCGATCACGGCGCAAATCTACCCGGAGATGATCCCGGGTCGGCGTCGCGCCACGACGCGCCCTGGCGCCGTCGGTGTGTGACTCAGCACGCGGTGATCAACTCGGCATTGATCAACATGCTGATGGCAGGATCATGCTCTGGCTAGTCAACCGGCTGTTCATGGGCAACGGTCGTGAAGCAGGCATTCGATGAGCGCTCAAGTACTCCGCTCCATTTCGTGTCCGGATTGTCATCACACCAAGTTTGGAGCCGCACCTTGATCTCTTCGACCACCTTGCGGCTATGGTAACCATGCTGCATGAGCCAGGTGGTGGCGCACATCTCCCACAGTCGACGGTAGGTTGCATAGCCATCCCAGGTCCGTATGTCGAAACCGTAGGCGTCAGCAAAGTCGCGGTAGCACTGCTCAGGCCGAGCGAAACGAGTGACCGCGACGGCAGTGTGGGCGAGATCCCACTCGCGGGGCCCGATAGCCACCTGTTCAAAGTCGATGAACACGGGATGCCCAGCGCGGAACAAGACGTTACCGACCTCGGCTTGCCCGTGGACGACACCACCCGGTAGCACAGGTTGCACCTGATCGAGCTCGACGGCGATCCGCTCTGACCACCGAGCAAGCATCGTGACCTGCTCAGTCGCGTAGTGACCGCCCAGATCGATCAATCGCCGGTTGGATGCGACGAGCGGGCACCACGGCTCAACTGGAACCCGCAGCTCAGCGGTACGCTGATGAAAGATATGCAGCAGCTGCCCCAACGACCGATAGAGATCGTGACGGTCTGGCTCTTCGAGTCTTTGCCATACAGTGCCCAGGCAGTTTAGGGCTTTAAGTGGTTGCTGAGCGGGAACCTCGGCAAGCTGCGCGGTGGGGATATCGAGTCGAGCGAATTCCTGCACCAGATCAATCTCACGGTGCACATCGGCTTCGTTGGCAGTAGGACGCATGACTCGCAGGACATGCGCCTCGCCTATACCGAAGACAGCGTTGCTACCAAAGCGCAGCAGCTCAGGTTCGTACCCTCGAAGCCCGGCCAGCTCGCACATCGCGGTGGCTACGCGCCGGGCGTCCGTGTCGGTCCAGTGCATGAGTGCAGTCCTTCGTGCATCGTCACCACGCAAATCACCGAGGCCTGCCGCGTCTTCGTTCGTCGGTTAGCAACGGAGTGGGTTGCGTAGTGGGGTGCGGTTCGGGTCGATGATCGCGGGTGGGATGAATTCGACGTGTCCGGGGTGGATGAGGACTTCCCAGCCGGTGCGGTGCACGTGCCGGTGATGCGTTTCGCACAAAAGCACACAATTCTCGACACTGCTTTCGCCATCATCAATCCAGTGGAGCGCGTGATGCGCCTGACACATTCCCGGTGGCCGATCACAGCCAGGAAACGCACATCCGCGATCTCGAGCGACAAGCGCCCGGCGAATAGCTAGCGAGACGGTCCGCATGGCCCGGCCGACGTCGAGGGGTTCGGATTGCCCACCCAGCACAACCGGTATTATCTTGGCGTCACACGCCCATCGTCTCGCCTCGGCGGCGCTGATATGGGTGCCGTAGTCCAGGGTCGCGACACCGAGACCGGTGCGCAGGGCGTCCCAGTCGATGGTGACGGTCAGGTGCGCTGGTTCCCCAGCGGTGCTGGGGCACTGTTCGGCGGCGCGGGCCAGCCCGCAGATCTCCAGCAGGGCCTCGGCGTTGCGCTGCGGGGTTGACCGCGGGTCGGGGATTCCTTCGCTGGCGGGGCGGGGTCCGGCGAGTTGGTCGATCAACGACCGGAACGCCGCACCGTGCTCGGCCTCCAAAAATCCTTCCAGCCCGAGTCGCCCGTCGCGGCGATTGCGCAACCGCAGTTCCCCAGCGCCCGGGTCGGATTCCGGCTCGTCACGGGGTTCCGGCCCATCCGGATCCAGGTGCGCGAGGAGGTGGCGGCTGATCGTGTGCAGCGACGTGGGGTTAAACGACCGGGCGTAGCCGGCGAGTTCGGCTTCGGCGGCGTCGCGGTCGGCGGCGCTGACGCTGGCCGGGATCGCGGCCATCATCTCGGTGATCACCCGAACCTGCCCGGCGCCGATCTCCCCGGCGGCCAGGGCCGCGGCGGTGGTGGGCAGCAACGGGGCCAGCACCTCACCACCCAGCGCCCGCCGCGGGGCGAGTTGGGTGGCGTGAGCGACGCGGGCGCCGGCCTCGGTGAGTGACAGGTTCAACATCCCCGCGAGCAGCTGTTTCGTATTCTGGAACCCGGCGGTTGCGGCGATGTCGCGGGAATC
Source organism: Pseudonocardiaceae bacterium (assembly GCA_025937115.1). Next base: position 3,880 of record JAICSB010000037.1, read on the forward strand.
CAACTCGGCGACCGTCTCCAGCATCACCGAATACAGCATCCGCGACACTGATTCAATATCCCGGACCTGATCCTGCAAACCCGCATCATCGCAGTCGACGATGGTGCGACGCCACTTGCCAAGGCCGGCGACCATCGCCTGCCTCGGATCCAGTCGGGTCTCCATCACGTGACTATTGTCGCACCCACCCCTGACAATCTCGGGGCTCATCCGATGCGTCGAGGAGAAGTTTTCTGGCGGTTAGTACCGGCGACGCTGGGGCTTCAGGTCCGCTTCATTTGCAGCTTCCACAGACCGATGTTCAGGCACCTGCGCTTCGAGCTGGCCGTCGGTCCGATCGCTGAGGGCGATCTGGTCGACGGCCGCTGGACCGGGGTCGGGATCACCCGGGATGGCGATCAAAATGCGGTCAGCGCTCAGCGTCGCGCGGACTCGAAGAACAGCGCAACCGTGACGGCACCTGGGTCGAGCATGCCCACGGCCACGTCGCCCACATAGCTAGAGCGTCCCCGCCGTGCGCGCAGCCCCTCGGTGCTCGCGGCACCGGTGCGGGCTGCGCCGGCCGCGGCCGCCAGGTCAGCGTCGAGGTCGTGCCCCGTCATGGCCTCAGCGGCCGGGAGCATCGCGTCGACCATCGTTTTGTCGCCCACCCGAGCGCGGCCGAGCCGCTCGGACCGTCGGACACCCGGCGGCTCGCCCGGCGCAGCGCCGCCGCCAAGTTGGTGCAGAAGTCGCCGTCACCGGCAAGGCGGTCCAACTCGCCCTGCACGTCGATGAATCACTGAATCCACTCGCGCGCATCCGGTGCAGTCAGGTGCCTGCCCATTCCTGTCACCACACCAGCGCCGGGGTGCGCACCGGGGCGTCCCACAGCCGTAGTAGTTCGTCGTCAACACGGGTGAGCGTCGGCGACACCCCCGCCATGTCCAGCGCGGTGAGGTACGTCCCCACCAGCGAGCGGGTGACCTGCACCCCGAGCTCGCCCAACGCCCGGTGCACCTCCCGGAAGCACACCGAGAGTTCCAGAGGGTGCGTGGCTCCCATGCCGTTGACGAACACCAGGACCCCGTCGCCACGGCGGAGCCCCAGGTCAGCCGCCAGCGGGTCAACCAGCGCGCGCATCAGCTCGCCAGCGGTGCCGAACGGTGCTCGGGTTTCGTAGGCTAGGACGACGAGCTGCGCGCCTAGAACATTGAAGTTCGGCCGGTCTTTCATACCATGGTATGCCATACCACGGTATGATTGGCACATGAAGGTTGACAAACTCAGCGTCTCATTTGATCCGGACCTCGGCGACGCCGTCCGCACCGCCGCACGACAGCGCGGCGAGGGCGTGTCTCGGTGGCTGGCGGACGCGGCGGCAGTCAAGCTCCGGACCGAGGCGCTGACCGATTTCCTCGATGCCTGGGAAGCAGAGCACGGATCGCTTACCGCCGCCGAGCTGGCTAAGGCCGCCACGGAGCTAGCCCTGCCGAAACCGACAACCACCGAGCCGGCGGCGTGAGTGCGCTAGTCCTCGACGCCGGGGCCTTAGTCGCGGTAGACCGCGGAGAGCGGGCGATGGTGGCGCGTCTGCGCATAGCCCAGCAAGCGGGACTGGAGCTGCGCAGCACGGGAGTGGTAATCACCCAGGTGTGGCGAGACCCGGCCGGACGCCAGGCCAACCTTGCCCGACTTCTCACGTCAGTCGACATCAAAGCCGTGGATGAACACCTGGGCAGGAAAGCAGGGCTGCTACTGGGCCGAGCCGGTACGAAGGACGCTGTCAACGCGAGCGTCGTGGCCGTGTCAGCGACCGGCGACCGTATCCTGACCGGCGACGCTGGCGATATCCGCGCGCTCGTCGCAGCGTCTGGGCGGTCGATCCTCGTCGTTGCCTGCTAACGACAACCCAAGCTGCGCCGCGACGGTGACCGATGTAACCCATCTTGAGACCACCCGACGTCGCCGAGGTCGGCTCATGGGGCACGGTGCAGGTCGTGGCGCACGCGCTGGACGCGCCGGTCATCCGCTGCGAGGTGGTGGGGCCGCCGCCCAACTTCGCCGAGGATGAGCGCGAACTGCACGCTTGCGAGTACTGACCAGTCGGTGCCGTCTGTCCATCACGCTGCCGCACCCTCAAAGGAACGAATCGGACAGTACACGCTTCGTATAGAGGTGTTGCTGTTCTGCAGCATCACTGCCGCCGGTCTGCACTGTTCTCAGCGGCCTTCCGGCGGTTGGCTATCACCAGGGCCCCAGAACCGGGACCACCGAGCCGGTGCGTTCGCCAGCTCGGTGTTCCCGGTTCTGGGTGCCATCCAACGGCGACACCAACCACATAGACAGGCTGAAAGCACGTGAAGCAAGCAGACGGTGCCGACAGCGCACCCCGTCCCCACCGCCGCGTGATCATGACCACCTGCCAGGCCCACACCGCTGCCGGCTTCACCAACCTTCTGGTGACCAAGGAGGACGGAATCATCGTGCTGAACCCGCACATCGCGAACTGCTGTGTGCTGCGATTCGACGAGCAGGCCGCAACCGCCCTGCTGGACATCCTCGCGGATTGGCTGGGGTGAGCTGGGGCGTTTGCGCTGCACGTCCACTGTCGGCATCCTGTTGCCCCCGTAGCGTGATAGACGGCAAGGTCGTCGAAGCCTCAGGCGCTAGTCGCATTGGTTCGCGCGGCCGCCTGGTGGCACCGCCGCGTGATACGAGGGAGGATGTCCCGTGGGTAAGCATGATGACAGGGACAAAGAAGAAGCCGAGAGGAAACAACAAGGCAACGGTCAGGTGCCGGCAGACACCCGAATATCACCGAAGGATCCAGAAAGCAAGCACAGTGAACCAGAGGATGACGAAGAGTGACCGATCCGGCGCCTCTGCTGCATCGAATGGTCGATGACCTCACCCGTGGTGGAATCCTGCACAAACCGTGGCGAGAGGTTTTTCTTGCGGTGCCCCGGCACACATTCATCCCCGACACGATATGGCGTCAGCAGGGCCGTGAACTCGCGCCGTTTCACCGGGCCGATGACCCCAGCCGCTGGCTGCAGCTGGCCTACTCACCCACCCAGGTTCTGATCACTCAGGTCGACGACGGAAGCCCGGTTGGGCCGGAACTGATCGGCGATCGCATCTCCAGCTCAGCGAGCCAACCCAACGTCGTCGCGCTCATGCTCGCCGCCCTCGACGCCGAGCCCGGGATGGCAGTCTGCGAGATCGGTACCGGCACTGGCTACAACGCCGCCCTGCTGGCCCACCGGCTGGGCGCACAGAACGTCACCACTATGGAGGTCGATGCTGCGCTAGCCGCCCGGGCTCGCGTTGTCCTCGCCGACGCCGGCTACCGGGACGTCACGGTAATCACCGGCGACGGCGCACACGGCTACCCGCCGCAGGCGCCCTATGATCAGATCTTGTCGACGGCGGCGGTCGGGCACGTGCCCACTGCGTGGGTGACGCAGACCCGGCCGGGTGGGCGAGTGATCACTCCGTGGGGAACCGCTTACCTCAACGGTGCGTTGCTGTCGCTCACCGTGGGCGATGACAACACCGCAACCGGACGTCTGGTCGACAACGTGGCGTTCATGTGGTTGCGCGACCAACGCCTACCACTGACGTGGGTCCGTGACTGCGTGTACGACGAGGACAAAGCCCTAGTTAGCCACACCGACATCCAGCCCGGCAAAGTCACCGATGACTATCATGCAGCGTTGGCCATCGGACTGCAGGTACCAAATTGCGAATACCGTTACTGCCGTGCCCAAGACGGCTCAGGCGAGTACACGGTGTGGTTTCTCGACCCGAGATCACGCTCGTGGGCTAGCGTCGACTACACACCCGGCATCGACAGCTACGAAGTGAACCAGCTAGGTCCCCGCCATCTCTGGGACGAGGTGGAAGCGGCCTACACCTGGTGGGTGCAAGCCGACCGCCCGACATCAGATCGATGGCGTTTCACAGTGACACCTCAGAGTCAACAGGTTAACTTATCAGGCACCCAGTCGACGAGCCAGCGGTTCGTCCTGGCCAAACCTGATCATGCCCAGTTAATCCGTCAATGACTGATAAGGCTGCCCGTCGACAGACGTGTAAGTTCGGGGTGCTCCAGCCGCCGCCGAGTAGGCGACACGTCGTGGGCAAGGGAGGACTTCGGGTCCGGTCAATAACGTGTTCGGCACCAGCATCGTCGCTACCGAGAGTGCCATTTTACTAACGATCACGTGCGGCAGGTGTCGGGACGCGGCGCGTAGGGTAGTCGTTAACACTGGCGACAGACTGATGCCACGGGAGTCACGTGTCTGCGCAAACCATTGTCACGACCGTCCGCACCCCTGACGGCCTACACCTGTGCGGCACGCTCGTTCTGCCGGACAGCGCTCGTCGGGTGACCGTCCTCGTCCATGGCGGGGGCGTGACGCGGGAGGAGAGTGGCTTCTTCGCTCGAATGGCGGCTGGGCTGGCCGACGCCGACGCCGATGTCGCATCGCTTCGCTGTGACCTGCGCGGCCACGGCGAAAGCGAAGGGTGTCAGGAAGATCTCACGATCGCCGGTATCCTCGCCGACATCCACGCAGCCATCGGCTCCGCGCGGTCCCACGTCGGTACCGATCGTGTCGCATTGCTCGGCACCAGCTTCAGCGGCGGCATCTGCGGCTACTACGCCACCCAGCACCCGACTGAGCTGGCCAGCCTTGTCATGCTCAACCCGCTGCTCAACTACAGACAGCGCCTTGTCGACGACAAACCCTACTGGCACGACGGGCAAATTAGTGAGGAGGCGGGGCGAGAGCTGGTGAATAACGGATATCTCGTCCACTCGCCGACCTTTAAGCTTGGCCGATCACTGCTAAATGAAGTATTCTATCTTTAGCCGCATACCGTGCTCGGTGACGTTCACGCTCCGACGCTCATTGTGCATGGTACCAAGGATACGTTCATTCCGGTGGAGTCATCCCGGTGGGCGGTTCAGCAGATGACGGCCGAGCATCGACTGATCGAGGTTGACGGCGCTCAGCACGGCTTTGCTGTCCACGATGATCCTAGCTACGCCAATCCGCAAAGTCAACAATGGCAAGCTGATGTCATTCGCGCCGTGACTGACTGGATCTGTGACCACTGAATGGTAACACCGCCTCCCGCAGTTCATGCACCGCCGGTTGCGAGCGCCACGGATCAAGAATCATGCAGACGCGCTCGAGTTCGTAAATCGTGCGCAGAGAATCTGTTTCAACGGCGACGGTGAGGGCTTCGCGTCCCACCGAAGCGTGTCCCCCGAGAGATCAACCAGCCAGCAACATGCTGTTGCGTCGTGAGTCTAATGGCTATCGGGTGATTGCCTGGTAAAAGGCTAGAGCGGTCAGTGACGGGCCGTCCGGCACCTGTCCTGCGGCTATCAGTCGGGGTACCGATGCGAGGGGTATCCATTCGACGCGGCTGGTTTCGGTTGGCTGTGGCTCGCCTATGCGCTCCACGTCGGAGCCGACGAATAGCTGGTATCGCTGTGAGCTGATCCCTGACATGGGATGATAGGTTGTAAGTGGTCGCATTGTGGACATGCGGTATCCGGTTTCCTCCATGACCTCTCGACGGATTGCCTCGGCGGGATCTTCCCCGGGATCGACCCAGCCGGCCGGGATCTCCCAACCCCAGGTATCGGTGGTGAAGCGGTGTCGCCACAGCAACAGCACACGGTCGGAGTCCAGCACCACCGCACCTACCGAGGCACGCGGAAATCGCAGCACATGATGGTCGAACCGTCGCCCGCCGGGAACCTCGACATCGTCGAGATCGACATTCACCCAGGAGGATGCGTACACCCGGCGCGAACCGTGCACGATCCAACGGGCCGGGTCATCACCCACCGGACAACTCCGGCAGGCGGGCGTCCAGCTCCCGCACCGCCGATAGCCCCCGCCACCGCTCTACCTGGGCGCGCAGCCTACGGGCTCTGACCGCAATGGGTGCGACCATCGATCCATCGACACCGTCCAAGGCGTGGACGGCCAGCCGGACCGCCTCCTCGGGCTGGTGGTCCACGGCGTGGCATTCGGCAAGGTCCAGGGTCACCAACGCACGGCCCTTCACGTCAGCGGATGCTCGCCGGTCTCGTGCTTGGATCAGTAGCGGGATGGCTCGCTGGGTGTCGCTCATCAAGAGGTAGGTCGTGCCGGCCAGCCCGTCCAGGCGCGGCGCGTCGAAGAACTCGGTGCCGCTCGGCGGCTCGCTGACCGCTGCCATGTGCTGGTGAGCCCGTTCCAGCGCCTTCCGACTCAGGTAGTGATCACCCATCGCCGCAGCAGGGCGAGCCCGCAGAGCAGCCACCCAGGCGCGTCGTCGAGGGCTGGACCGCAGCGCGGCAGCATCTTCTGCCCTGGCGAGTAGATCTGCCGCATTCGGGTGTTGACCGGCGAAGAACGCTCCGATCGAGCGGGTAGCGAGTACCCATGCCGTCAGATCGGAGTCTTCTGCTTCTTGCCCGGCCAGCTCGGCGACGTCGAAGAAACCGGCAGCGTGATCTTCCCTGGCGAGGTCCAACCACAAGTTGCCCGCCAGGCCCGCCAGGACACCAAGCAACGTCACCACCCGCCGGCGTGTCTGTATCGGCTGTGGACGGTCTAGCACGTCCCGCAGTCGCGGCAGCTGTCCAGAGACTTCGGGAAGCAGGACTGCCGGCGGGGTGGACGGGTAGCGCGTGGCGTAACTGAACACCGCCCGTTCCATAAAGTCGAGCGTGGTGGCGCTGATGGTGACATGGGTCATTGCGTCGGCGAGTTCCCACGGCTGCACCGAATCGGAGGGCTCACGCTGCGCCCTGGCGGGCCTTAACAGCTGTGAAAGTGCCTGACCCGAGATACCCAGGGCATGCGCGAGCTTCGGCCGAGCCCAGGGTTGCGGACAGGTCTCGCCACGTTCCCAACGCATGATCGTCGAGCGCTCAATGCCAACCGCCTCGGCCAACCGTTCCTGGCTGAAACCGGCCGCCTTGCGAGTACTGACCAGTCGGTGCCGTCTGTCCATCACACTGCCGCCCCCTCAAAGGACGTATCGGACAGTACACGCTCCGTATGGAGGTGTTGGTGTTCTGCAGTATCACTGCCGCCGGTCTGCACTGTTCTCAGCGGCCTTCCGACGGTTGGCTATCACCAGGGCCCCAGGGCCGGTGAGCGTTGAGCCGGTGCGTCCGCCAGCTTGGTGTTCCCTGTTCGGCGTCACCGTCACCCCCGCAGGCCAGGCGGTATGGCTCGATGATCCGACACGATCCGTGACCCCCCGCAACTGACGGAGTCCTCGCGGCGCCACATTCGCCACTAGCGGAGGCACCGGCCGCCGGCCCACCCGGCCCAGCTTCGACGCAACTGCTGCCGCACGCGGTGAGCCCCTCAACGCATACGCCGTCCGCTAACGTCACCGGTGATGCTGATCAATCTGTACTCCGATACCCAAACGCGGCCGGTCGAGGCGATGCGGGCGGCGATGGCAGCCGCCGAGGTGGGCGACGAGCAGCGCGGCGAGGACCCCACCGTCACCGCCTTGTGCGAGCGGGTCGCCACACTGCTCGGCAAGCCCGCCGCGGTGTTCTTGCCGTCGGGCACGATGTGCAACGCGATCGGTTTCCGGTTGCATATCAGGCCCGGCGGCGACGCGGTGCACCTGCATCCGAGCTCGCATCCGGTCGTGGCGGAGGGCGGCGGCCCGTCGGCGTTGTCCGGGGCAGTGCTCGCCCCGGTGTCGGGCGAGGGTGGCATGTTCACCGCCGGCGCGCTGGAGGCGGCGCTGTTCCCGGCCCGTGACCGCTATAAACAGCGGTCCCGGCTGGTGTCTGTGGAGCAGACCACCAACCTGGCCGGTGGCCGGGTGTGGCCGCTGGTGCAGGTGCGCGCAGTGCTGGAGATCGCCGCGCGGCATGGGCTGCGCGCCCACCTGGACGGCGCTCGGTTGATGAACGCCGTGGTCGCCTCCGGGGTGCTGGCCGCGGAGTGGGCGCGCGGGTTCGACACCGCGTGGATTGACTTCACCAAGGGTCTGGGCGCGCCGGTGGGTGCCGTGCTGGCCGGCTCGGCCGAGCTGATCGAGGAGGCGTGGCGGTACAAGCAGATGATGGGCGGAGCGCTACGCCAGGCCGGCATCGTCGCGGCCGGCTGCCTGTGGGCTCTGGACCACCACGTAGATCGTCTCGCCGACGACCACGCCAACGCCAGGCTCCTCGCCGAGGCGCTCGCCGAGCTGCCCGGAATCACGCTCGACCCAGCCACCGTGGAGACGAACATTGTGGTGTTCGGCGTGCCCGACGCGCCAGGGTTCTGCACGCGGCTGGAGGCCGAGCACGGAGTACGGATGGGTGCTCTGGGACCCGATGTGGTCCGGGCCGTGACTCACCACGATGTGGACCTCACCGCCGTGCACCACGCGGCGGACGCAGTTGCTGCGATGCTCAACGCTGCACTGAAGCGGCCCGCTCCCACGTCCGCGGCCGCGCCTGGGAGCGGTAGGGCAGGTTGAGCGGTTTGAGCGCGGGGACGGCGTTGCAGGCCCGGAGCCAGGCGCGGGTTCCGGCGACGGCTAGGTGGTTGCTGCGCAGGCCTTGCCGTTGAGTGCGCAGCGCAGTGCGGACCGCGCCGTAGCCGCAGGTGCGCAGCTCAGCTTCGTACCGGTGCAGGGCTGGGACCAGCGCGCATTGCTCGTCGCCTACCGCGGTCAGCGTCAACCGTGCTGATGTCAACGGCGGTCCCGGGATGGCTTGGGTGGCCATGAGATCAACCCGCCTACGGCGGCCACCCAGGGGCTGTCCGCGTGCGCGGATACCCGCAATCAGCAAGCGTGGGTTGCTCGTGGGTGCAGTTGTGGACCGCGTGTTCCGGGAGGATCCGCTGGTGGGTCCTGCCGACGGCCCAACGACCTGCCATGATCGCCCAAACTGAGCGATGGCCGTGCGATCTCGCACGGTCACCGCTCACTATTGACGATCTTGAGAATGCCCTCAAGGCGAGTAAGCAACAGCCGCCTACGCATGGCCCAACAACAGGTTGTCATTTCAACCTAAGAAGCTCAAATGAACTTGAGCTCAACTCGGGAGACCTGTTCCGATCACCGATCGGCAACAGGACAGTGCCCTCGACGTCAGGACTGTTACTGAGTGCCCACGCCGTTGACGAAGAGCGCTCCTCGCCCGGGCGACCTGGGACCACCGTCGTTCACGCCGGACGGACCGCACTTGCGCCATCGTGCTGATCAGCACGAGCCGGTCAGTCGACGCGGATGACGAACGCTGCGACCTGTTGCACGTAGCGGCGGTAGCAGCTCAGGGCCAGTGGCACCGCCGTGACGACCTTCTGCAGGTCTATTTCGAGGTACTCGTGTACCAAGATGTTGCGCATGCCAACCGAGGGAAGCAGATCGTCGCGCAGCTGCTTGTCGATCAGGCCGCATTCCTCGGCGAGCTCGAAGGACTCCCGGTAGGAGGTGGCGACGCGCTGCAGGCGGGCGCCGGCGACGTGCTCGTTGATGGCGGCGGCGACCTCGACGAGCTGGGTGAGGATGCGCTCGACGCCATGCCGCAGCATCCGGTTCTCGGCCAGCGGTGGCTCGCCCGCCGCATCGACGTCGGCGAGGTCGTCGAGTAGCCCTCGCATGACCGACAACCTGGCATGAACGATCGACGGGTCGAGACGCCGAGGCGTCATGGGCGACCCGCCATCAACTCCAGATCCAGCCGCCGCATCCATTCGGTGTCCAGCCGCTGCCCGCTGGCCCACATCTGTTGCCGAGCGAACTCACCCGCTCGGTACTCGTAGAGCGGTTCCCCGGGTACCAGTGCGTGCTGGCGCGCCACCGGACCGGCCCGGTCAAGATCGAGCAGATCGACGCGGTCAC
>JAICSB010000553.1 GCA_025937115.1 Pseudonocardiaceae bacterium
CTTGACCGAGGTGACATGCAGTCGTTCGACGGCTGGTCCGCGGACCAGGTGTTTCAGCGGTGGCAACGGCGCGATATCGCTCAGTTTCGGCAGCCGCACAACTTCCTCGGGCTGGCTCGTGCCGTGCTCCGCGACCGCTTCGCGGACGTGTACGCCGCCGTCCGTGAGATGGGCGCCACCGAGGTAAAACAAGACAGCTTCCTGGGCGATGCCGCGAGAGAAGCGGGCGACGAGGACTTGGCCACCGTGGCGTGCCGGCGCCCTGTCTTCGATGCCGCACTGCACACCGCGGTCGCAGCGCAGCCGCGAGTAACGCACCGCAAGACCGAGGTGACCGGACTGCGCCTACATCCTCACGGCCACGCCGCGCACGTCGGGGGAGTGGAGCTGGCGAGTGGGGAGTCGCTGACCGCGGATCTCGTCGTGGACGCGGCCGGACGGCGCTCCCGCACGTCGGATTGGTTGTCCGCAGCCGGTGCCCGTCCGCTGCCGTCGGCCAGTTCCGAGTGTGGCCTGCTCTACTACAGTCGGCATTATCGGTTCCGCGACGGCGAGCCGATGCCGCCGTACGCATCGTTGCTCGGCGGTCCCCGCGGCGATCTCGGCTACCTGGCCTTCGCGACTTTCCTCGGCGACAATCACACGTTCTGCCTGTGCATTATGGTCCCGCCCTCGGATCGCGCTTTCCGCGAGCTTCGTGACCCAGCCGCGTTCCAGCGGATCGCCGTCCGGCTACCGGGGCTGGCGGCCTGGCTGGAACCGTCGGACCCGGTGAGCGCTGTACTGCCAATGGGGCAACTGCGAAATCAGCTGCTCGATGTCGTGGACGACCACGGGCCGCTGCTGACCGGGCTGATACCGATCGGGGACGCGCGTTGCCACACCAACCCGACGTACGCATTCGGAGCGTCCTTGTCGCTCTGGCACGCCGTCCGCCTGGCCGACCTGGCTGCCCACGCCACCGATGACATAGATCTGGTCACCTGCTTCGAATCCGAGGTGGGCGCTGACGCGTCGGCGCGGTTTCACGCAGTCAGTGCCGAGGACCGGGACCGCGCCCGGTGGTGGTCCGGCGAACCGATCGACATCACTGACCCCGCCGTCAGCCTCCCGTTGTTCCTGCGGTTCATTGCTTACCCGGCCGCGGCTCGAGATCCCGCCCTGCTGCGCGCCGTGGCGCGCCGGATCAACGCGCTCGACCCGGTCGATCGGCTTGCCGGGCACCCGGAGCTGCTGGACCGCGCCCGCGCGCTGCACGCGGAAACCGCAGCAGATCGGCCCTCGATGCCGCTCCGATCCCTGATTCTCGCCGCGCTCGCTGGTAACGCGGCCGAGTTGACTACCGAGACAAACCTCTAGTCCCGCGCATTTTGCCAAGGGTCGGTGTCGAGCGATTCTGGGAGCTGGCGAGCGCCCGGTTCGGTCTCCTGCCATCCGCGTAACCGGTTGATCGCGCCCATCAGATCGATCCAACCATGGAAGGGCTGCGCCCCGGTTCCTTCAGCGGGAGTGATAGTGCCGCGGGGGGGCTCGGTGCCACCCAAGCGCAAGCTCAACACGAAGCTGCCCGTGCTCGGGGACTCGGTCCCGGGTTCGTCGCCGGCCATATCACCTCAGATCTGGTAGTGGCTGTTTCCTGAAACTGTCGCGGTTCTCTCCGAGCCTGCAATATCCGTGATCACTTCTGCGCCTGGGCTGGCGCGACAATGCTAAGACGTCTGCGGTAGCAGTTGACTCCGGAATAACCCTAAGCGTTAGCTCACACACCGGTGGTCCTTCGCTTCGACAGGCTCGGCGCGGGCCTGTCGTCCTGTCTGCCGCACTCCGAAGGGAGCCGCTCATGACCGACATCGGTCCTGAGGTACGGACAGCTAGTGGCACGGTGCGCGGACGGCAAGCGGACGGGCTCGTGGTCTTTCGGGGCATTCCATTCGCGCGGCCGCCGGTCGGTGCGCTGCGGTTCGCCGCTCCGCAGCCGCCTCGGCCCTGGGATGGGGTACGGGACGCGGTTGAGTTCGGCCCGGCACCGCCGCAGTCCGGACCGCTCCGCTCAGCCGGGACCGCCGGCACGGAGTGGCTGACGGTCAACGTCTGGTCCCCGGATTTGGGTACTGCCCGGTTGCCGGTGCTGGTGTGGATCTATGGCGGGGCCTACATGTCCGGGTCCTCCGGTGACCCGGTGTATGACGCGGGATTGATCGCCCGTCAGGGTCTGGTTGTGGTGAGTTTCAACTACCGGGTGGGTGTGGAGGGCTTCGCTGAGCTCAGGGGCGCGCCAAGCAACCGTGGCCTGCTGGACCAGCTCGCTGCGCTGCACTGGGTGCGGCAGAACATCGCCCGTTTCGGTGGTGACCCGCAGCGGGTCACGCTGTGCGGGCAATCGGCCGGGGCCGGGTCGATCGCGACGCTGCTGACCATGTCACTGGCCGCAGGCTTGTTCCAGCGGGCGATCGCGCAGAGCGTCCCGGGGACCTACTACACCCCCGCCCTGGCCGCGGACATCGCCGCCGCCCTGGCCGCTCGGCTCGGTGCGGCCCCTACTGTGGCCGCACTCGCCGCGATCGAGCCGCAGCGCCTGGCCGACGAGGTCGACCTGCTCAGCAGCGAACTACCCGCACACGCCGACCGGTGGGGGCGGGTGGCGCATGGGGGACTCCTATTTTCACCGGTGGTAGACGGCGAGGTGGTGCCCGACGTGCCGTGGCGGGCTCTGGCCGACGGGGGCGCGGCCGGTGTCGAGCTGCTGACCGGCCACACCCGAGACGAGTTCCGGCTGTTC